>JAHZHG010000049.1 GCA_019420425.1 Clostridiales bacterium | reverse complement strand
GAGGTTTCATACGGAGCAGTGTCCTGGCTTCCCACGTTGCACAGCGCGTCAAAATGGGTGTGCTGGTCAATTCCGCCCGGGAAAACGTATTTTCCGGCGGCGTCAATCACCTGATCGGCGTCTGCATCCAGGTGGATGCCGATCTCTTTAATCACCTCGCCTTCCACCAGAATGTCTGCCACGTACTCGTTTTCCGCAGTAAGAATCGTTCCGTTTTTGATTAAAATACTCATCGTTTCTCATCCCTTCTCTGTTTTATTTTTTTCTTGTCCGCTGGATTGATGTAATCGTCACGGCCAGGAAGATTACCAGTCCCTTGGCAATGTCCTGATTGTAGTACTGCACATTGCACAGCGTCAGCCCGTTGGTCAGCACGCCGACAATCAGCGCCCCCATAAAGGTTCCCGCAATATTCGGTTCTCCGTTTTTGAACGCCGTTCCGCCGACATAAACGGTGGCCAGAGCATCCATCAGATAGTTATCGCCGGCAGTAGGGTGGGCTGTCCCCAGCTTTGAGGAGAGAATCAGCGCAGCCAGTCCGCAGCCGATTCCGCTGATCACATACGACAGGATCAGGTTCTTTTTTACATTCACTCCCGACATCATTGTGGCCTCTTCATTGCCGCCGATGGCGTAAACATGCCGCCCGAACCGGGTATAATTCAGCAGAATATATACAAAAATCAAAAAGATAATCATGAAAAATATTGAAGTCGGTATTCCGTTTACAAATTTGGAACCAAAAATGCCGAACTCCTCCGGGAAACCGGAAATCGGATGCCCCTTGGTATACGCCTGATTAAATCCGGAAATCAGAAAGCCCATAGACAGTGTGGCAATAAAGTCCGGAATGCCGATCACCGCTACGGCTACGCCGCTTAAGCTGCCCAGGATACCGCCTGCCGCTATCGTCAGGATGGCTGCCAGCCAAACCGGAACACCGTAGTTGACCATCAGCGCGCCCGCGATTACGCCCAGAAAGCTGGTGCTGTAGCCGATGGTCAGGTCAATCCGGTTGGTAATCATAACAATCGTCAGGCCGCCGCCCAGTATACTTAAGATCACAATCTGTCGCAGCACCGTCAGTATATTGGACACCGTCGGAAAGGTTTTGGGACGCAGCAGGGAAAATACAACACAGATGATGATCAAAAATACCAGCGTCCCGTACTTCATTGCAAATTTAGAAAACTGGAATGTCCCCTTTTCTTTTGCCTTTGTCTCCATAATCAGCCTCCTATTGAATATTTCAGGATCGTCTCCGCATCCTTAAATTCGTCCTCTTCTAATATTTTCACGACCCTGCCCTCCCGCATCACGGCGACCCGGTCACAGATGGACTGGATTTCCGGGATCTCCGAGGATATGATGATCACAGAGGTTCCCTGCTCAGAGATCTGTTCAATCAGGGTATAGATTTCACTTTTCGCTCCGACGTCTATTCCCCTCGTCGGTTCATCAAAAATAAAGATGTCCACAGGCATTTCCAAAAACTTGGAAAGCACCACCTTCTGCTGGTTGCCGCCGCTCAACGATCCGGCAGGCGCCTTTACGCTGGAACAGGCCAGGGCCAGCTCTTCCCCAATTCTTTTGGCATCCGCAATTTCTTTTCTTCCGTTCAGAATCCCCCGCCTCGCATACGTTTTCAGCTTGGGGAGCGTTGTGTTCTGGTAGATCGGCAGATTCATGACCAGGCCCTGCTGGCGGCGCTCCTCGGGCACCAGCACAATTCCCGCGTCCATGGAATCCCGAATGGTATTGAACCGGACCTCATTTCCTTTATATATCACCGTACCGCCCTTCAGCCGGTCTATTCCCAGCATTGCGCGGATGCTCTCCGTCCTCCCCGCGCCCACCAGGCCGTAAAATCCCAGGATTTCCCCCTTGTATAGAGAAAAACTAACGTCCCTTACCTGACTGGAAGCGCTCAGGTGCTCCGCCGACAGGATAATCTCTTCCCTGGGCTTTTTCTTCTTCTGAATATCCAGAGTTTCCGCGGAACGGTTTACCATTTCCCGTATCAGCATGTCTACGGTAATCTCTGCAACACGGTGGCAGGCAATCACCCTGCCGTCGCGCAGAACCGTAACCTCATCGCATATTTCAAATATCTCTTCTAGCTTGTGAGAGATGTAGATAATTGTTTTGCCGATACTGCGCAGATACTTCATATATTCCAGAAAATCCCGTATCTCCTGTACCCCCAGCCTGGCCGTCGGCTCGTCCATGATCACAACCTCGGCATCCAGAGAAAGTACCTTGGCAATGACCAGCATCTGTTTTTCCGATACGCTCAGCTCAGAAACCAGCTGGCCCGGATTCAGCGAGATATGTAGTGTCTCCAGAAGCGTTTTGGCTTCTGCATTCATTTTTTCCCGGCTGACTAATTTTGCCGCCCCGGTCTGCTCCCGTCCAAGGAAGATATTTTCCGCAACGGTAAAGTATTCCACCAGGGCCAGCTCCTGGGGTACTATAGCTATCCGATGGGCCTGTGCCTCGATCAGCGAACGGATTTTTGCCTCGCTGCCTTCCAACAATATTTTTCCTGCGTCCATGCGGATAATTCCGCAGAGTATTTTCATCAATGTGGATTTTCCGGCGCCGTTTTCTCCCATCAGTCCATGGATTGTCCCTTTCTTAATGGTCAGATCGGCGTCGCTGACTGCGGGTATCCCGCCAAAGCATTTGCTGACGCCGCGCATTTCCACTGCATATTCCTGTCCTGCAATTTCCTGCTCCTTTCACCGGAATTTCTTGCAGTCTTCGGGGTCGGGTTGGCCGGCCCCGGAGCGTCCGCCTTACTCTGCCTCTGCCAGATACGCCTCTGTGCGCTCAATCCACTCATCTACATTTTCTTTTGTGATCATAATGTAGGGCATCTCATGGAACATACTTACCGTCTCCCCGGAGGTCAGTGCGGCAACCGTATCAATAACGTCTGTCGTCGTTGCTTCCAGGTCGGCAACTGATGTGGCAACAATGTATCTTCCGTCTTTAATCATACGCAGAGCGTCGATTTCTCCGTCTGCCCCTACGATCTTTACCTCCGTCTTGCCCAGGGCCTCACATGCCTGAGCTGCTCCCAGAGCCTCCAGGTCAAAGGTGCACCAGATCGACTTGACATCCGGGTTCTGCTGCAGGGCGCTCTCTACGCCGTTATACGCCAGCTCGGTGGTTCCCGGATATCCGGTGGTGATTTCGTTTACACAGGTAATGTTTGTGTACTCCTTCAGCATGGCTTCCTGTACGTTTCTTCTGGCGCGGATTGCGGGGTGATCCTGATGCCCCATGCAAATCACTTCACCCTCGTAGCCCATTTCACCGGCCAGCATCATATACATAGATGCGCCAAGTGCAAAGTCATTCTTTGCAAAATAAGCAGAGATGCCCGGAATGTAACCGGATTCTACGCTGATCACATAAACGCCCTTTTCCGCAGCCTCTTTCACCGCATTGGTCAGGCCGTCGGTATCTCCGTTTAATACCACGATGGCATCGCAGCCCTGCTGTACCAGATTTTCAATGTCTGTCGCCTGCTGCACAGCGGTACCGTTTGCATTGGTGGAAATACATTCCCAGCCAGCAGCCTCTACCTTTTCCTGCATCAGGTCAAATACCTGGCGGTTGTTGATGGCGTCCAGCGCGTTGATGCTGACGCCTACCGTGATGTCCCCCACAGACGTTGTCTTTGCTTCCGCCGCCGATACCGGGGCAAAACCGGCAAGTGCTCCAGACAGCACACAGGCTGCCGCCAATACGAGTGACATAACGCTCTTCTTCATAAAAAGACCTCCTTAGTAAAATGGTTATTTATTTCTATAGGGGATATCGAATCCCTTATATTCCTTGGGTTCCGGGTATTTCCAGGTATTCACCTTGCTGATTTTCTGATTCATGCCCACCAGCGCTTCTGCAAATTTCACCGCAGGCATCACCCCGTCCAGCACAGGCACGCCCAGCTCCTTGTTCAGCTGGTCTACAAAATCCACAAAGCCTGCGCAGCCCAGCAGAATGCATTCTGCCTTGTCCTCCTGTACGGCCAGCCTGCTCTGGCGGGCCAGGGCTGCCAGACCGCGCTCCGGATCCTGGCCAAATTCCAGAACGCCCAGGCCGGTGGAACGGATGGAACGGCAGAACTTCTCTGCGCCGTTATTGTAAACCACGTCCTCTGTCACCTTTACCGAACGATCCAGCACAGATACAATGGAAAAATAAGGGGCGATCATCTTCGCCGCAGCGATTGCCGACTCTGCTATGCCCAGTACCGGCTTATCCGTCACCTCCCGGGCCGCCTGAAGCCCGGGATCGCCGAAGCAGGCAATGATGAACGCATCCGCGCTCTCCTCCTGGTCACCCTTTACGATCTCCTTTAGCACGCCCGGAATGGCCAGGTATTCATCCACATAGCATTCAATGCTGTTTACTCCCGTTTCCGGGCTGACCGCCCAGAGCTCGGTGCCTGGCGCCGCGTACTTTTTCGCACATTCCTCAATGCTTGCCGTCATCGACAGGGTGGTATTGGGATTAATGACTTTGATCTTCACTGCACATTCTCCTTTCTGATTTGCTGATCCGCGGCAAGGATGGCGTCCATCAGCACCTCCGCCCCGTTAACCACATCCTCATGCCTGCTGTATTCCTTCTCGCTGTGGCTGATTCCGCCGACGCTGGGAATAAAAATCATGGCTGTCCTGGTAAACAGGCCCATGTTGATCGCGTCGTGCCCTGCCCCGCTGGGCATATCCCGTTGGGAAAGCCCCCGTTTTTCCCCGCATTCCCGGAATATTCCGGCAAGCTGACGATCCATCGGCGTAGCCTCCTGCCAGAGGAAATTTTCGACCGCGGCATCCGGAAAGGCTGCTGAAAAACGCTCCATCACCCTTGTGATTTTTCCGGTATCCATACATCGCAGCTCCACGGGGAAAATCACCTTCCCCGGAATCACATTTACTGCTCCGGGCTGTATCTCCATTTTTCCGATTGTGCAGGTCATCTCCGGATCAATCCCCCCGGCAATCGCAATCAGATCCGTGATCATTTCGCAGCTTTTCACCAGTGCATCCCGGCGCAGGTACATGGGCGTGCTTCCGGCGTGATTGGCTTCGCCCTGCACCGTCACCCAATATCGGGCAATCCCCACAATTCCCTGTACAATTCCGATCTCTGTCTGGGCGTTTTCCAGTATTCCGCCCTGCTCGATATGGTATTCCAGATAGCAGTCGTACCTGTCCGGGTTCCGTTTTGACCGTTCCAGATCCGCTCTGGAAATATGCTGCTCCCTCATCCGCTCCAGCGCCGCCTCCTCCTGGGGCTGACCGGCAAACGCCTTGCTGCCGAAGGTGCCTCCCACTACGTTTCCCTCTTCCTCGTTAAATGCGATGACCTCCAGCGTATGCCAGAACCGGCAGCCGCTTTCCTTCAGCGTGCGCACCGCCTCAATTCCCGCCAGAACGCCCAATGCGCCGTCGTACATCCCGCCTCCGGGCACTGTGTCGATATGGGAGCCAATGGAAAGGATCTGCTCCGTCTCTCCCCGGATTCTTCCGGTCAGATTCCCCACCGGATCAATTTGTGTCTCCATCCCGGCCTCCTCCATGCAGCGCTGCACGTAGTCCCGGCCGTGGTAAAAGTTCTCTGAATACGCCATCCGGCTCGTCCCTTCGCCAGGGATATAGCCGATTTCCCCCAGGCGCTGAATCATCTCCCCCAGACGTTCCCCGTTGATTCTTCTCCGCTTTTCTTCCGTCATAAGCTCAGCATCCTTGTCCTAATTCCTTTACAAACGCTTCTATTCTGTCCATTCCCTCGGTTATCTCTTCCCGGGAGGCGGCGTAGGAAATCCGAATATAGCCCTCTCCCTTCTCCCCAAAGGCCGTCCCCGGCACAACCACTACCTGTTTGCTCTCCAGCAGTCGGTTGGCAAATTCCTCTGAGGTCATCCCAAGCCCGCGGATATTGACAAACGCATAGAAGGTTCCCTTCGGTGTCCGGCAGCTCATCCCGGGAATCCCGGCGATCCGCTCCATCAGAAGATCCCGGCGGGCTTTGTACTGCTCAACCATATAGGCGTTGTAATCCTGCGGCCCGTTCAGCGCCTCCAGGGCTGCGTACTGGGCGGGCATCGCCGCACACGCCACCACGTTCTCCTGAAATTTGGTCACATTGCCGATAATCTCCCTCGGGCCTGCCGCATAGCCTACCCGCCAGCCAGTCATGGCATAGCCCTTGGAAAAGCTATTGATGACCACGGTGCGCTCCTTCATCCCCGAAAGGGAAGCGATGGACTCTGCCTTTGCCCCGTCAAATACAATGGTTTTGTATACCTCATCAGAGAGAACAATCAGATCCTTTTCCTGTGCCAAAGCCGCAATCTCCTCCAGCGTCCGGCGATCCAGAATGCCTCCTGTCGGGTTGGCGGGTGAATTTAGCAAAATAGCCCTGGTCTTTGGCGTCACCGCCTGCCTCAGTTCATTCAGATCTACTATAAAGTCATTTTCTTCTCTGCAGGCAACCAGCACCGGCACACCGCCGCTCATCTTTACCTGCTGGAGATAGTTCGTCCAAAACGGTTCGCAGATGATTACCTCATCTCCCGGATCCAGCAGCGTTTTCAGCGTCAGGTACAGCGCCCCCATGGCGCCGACGGTTACGGTAATTTCCGTATCCGGATCATACTCCACGCCCAGTTCCCCTCGCAGGCGGTCACGGATCGCTTCTCGTAATGGAAGAATGCCCGCATTAGCTGAGTATTTGGACTTTCCCTCACGGATCGCCCGGCAGCCTGCCTCAGCTACATTTTCTGATGCGGTAAAGTCCGGTTCTCCCAGGGTAAAGCTGATCACATGATCATACTGAAGTGCCTTATTAAACATTTTTCGAATAGAGGATGGCTTTATTTCCTGTGCGCAAGTCGATATCTTCATCTTCACTGCACTCCTTATCTTTTCTATTTATTTTGTCCTCACTGCCGCCCTGCCCGATCAGCCCTTCTCTACTCATCATTTATAAGCAGTGTATAGTTAAAAAGAAAAAGGCGATTCGGTTACTCTCAAAATATACGCCTTCGTCTTTTTCTTCTCTTTTCACTGTTCATTATTGATGAGTTGATCATAACATTCTTCCTGAATATTGTCAACCTTTGATTTCCTGATTTCATTTTTTTCCTATTTTCAACAATTTTTCCCTAGATTATTTGTTAATTTCTTCTGATTGACTTTCCTCTCAATCTCTTGTATAGTAAATATGTCTTTACTGCTCACTAATGATGAGTGATAGATCACCCCTTCTCCATAACCGATCGACAAACAAAACGATTTTCGAAGAAGAAATGGAGGATACAGAAAATGTCCGCATACAATCCCTATGAAAACATGCTGCGCGTTTTAGAAGAAGCAGCACAGATCGCCGGATATTCCGAGGATCAGTATACCATGTTCCGCTATCCCGAACGGGAACTGAAGGTTTCCTTCCCCGTGGAGATGGACGACGGGCATATCCAGATGTTTGAGGGCTACCGCGTGCAGCATAACAGCACCCGCGGCCCGTACAAGGGCGGCATCCGCTACCATCCGGATGTAAATCTGGATGAGGTAAAGGCGCTGTCCGCATGGATGACGCTGAAATGTGCCCTGGCCAACCTGCCCTATGGCGGAGCCAAGGGTGCGGTTAAGGTAGATCCCCGCGCCCTTTCCGAGGGTGAACTGCGCCGTCTGACCAGACGGTATACTGCGGCTATCCTGCCGCTGATCGGGCCGGATCAGGATATTCCTGCGCCGGACGTGAATACCAATCCGGAAATCATGGGCTGGATTATGGATACCTACAGCATGTTCCACGGCTATACCGTTCCCGGCGTGGTCACCGGAAAGCCAATCGATATCGGCGGTTCTCTGGGCCGCCCGGAGGCTACTGGCCGCGGGGTGATGATCTGCCTGATGAAGCTGCTGGAAAAGCAGGGCCTGGCTCCGGAAAACGTTCGGGTGGCCGTACAGGGAATGGGAAATGTGGGAAGCATGGCCGCTTCTCTGATTGCCGCTCAGGGCTGCACCGTGGTGGGCGTCAGCGACGTATCCGGCGGACTCTATTGCCCGGATGGGCTGGATATTCCGGATATCGTACGCTATCTCCGGGAAAAAAAGGGCAATCTGCTGAGCGGCTATCCGGCTGAAGGCTGCCGCCGTATTTCCAATGAAGATCTGCTGACCTGCTCCTGTGATGTACTGATCCCTGCCGCAATGGAAAATCAGATTACGAAAGAAGTGGCGGAAAAGCTGCAGGCTTCCTATGTCGTTGAGGCTGCCAACGGGCCGACGGCAAAGGATGCCGATGACGTATTAAACCGGCGCGGCATTTTTCTTGTCCCCGACATCCTGGCCAACTCCGGCGGCGTTATTGTCAGCTATTTTGAGTGGGCGCAGAACATCCAGTCCCTCACCTGGGGCCTAAAGGAAATCAATCAAAAGCTCTACGACATTATGACCAGGGCCTTTACGGAAGTATGGGCCGTATCGGAAGAATATCATACTACCTTGCGGATGGCTGCCAACATACTGGCGCTGCGGCGCATCGTCACCGCAAGGAAAATCCGGGGAACCTTCCCCTGATCCTCCTAAGCGCAGGCGCCCTTCCCTAAATATGGGCGCCTGTTTTTGTATATTTCTCTATATTTATATTGCTTTTCAACCACACATATGATATTCTATAAATAGTTCGTTTTATCTATTTCATTTCACTAAGCTCATTTTCCATTATATTTCCATCACAAAAGGTTGTATACTACATCTATTTTGTTTATAATAAGATAGCTGACCGGAGCATTTTAACCGAAATCAGGAGGGAATTGCGTATGCTGCAAATTGAACGGATGATCTATGAAGACGGATTTGGAAATGGGTTTGAAAAGGGTTCTGTTGAAAAATTAATTCGGCAAATCTGCAAAAAGCTTCAGAAGAACAAATTACTGGAAACGATCGCCGAGGAGCTGGAAGAGGATTCCTCGGCAATCGAAAAAATTGTAAATGCGGCGAAAAAATGTGCTCCTGAGTATGACTATGACAAAATTTACGATATGATCAGCAATTAGCCTCTGCTGCCTCCATCCCCCACAGCACGCTGCACACGGCCTCCTGCGCATTTACGGTCTGGGGATAAAAATAGTAGTCCTCTTCTGTCTTCTGGACGCATAGCCCGTTGCAGCAGGTGATGATATCGAAATGTCCGTTCTCCGGGTTGGGCACGATGCGCGTTTTCAAGCCGCCGTAGGCACGGGCAATGACCGGCGCGAAGTCTTTTGGGTCTGCGATTCCCAGCTCTATGCCCTGGACAAGGGTATACAAAAACATACCGCTGCCGGAGGTGTCGCACCAGTTGCGGGGATCCTCCGGTTTATCCACCACCTGAAACCAGAGCCCGGTCTTTTCATCCTGGTATTTTTTCAGGCCGCCCATCAGCTCGCGCAGATAGCGGGCAGGGATTTCCCGACCCGGGAAATCTCCGGGCAGGAGCTTCAGGATTTCGGTCAGGATCAGGGCATACCAGCCCAGTCCCTCGCTCCATATGCTGCCGGATCTCCCCTTTTCTCCGGCCCACGAGGCCAGATTGTCCTGGCTGTAACCGTGGAGGAGCAGGCCGTCGTGGGCATGGCAGTATCCGTAGATCAGCTCCAGCTGGCGGACTGCTTCGTCAAAGCATTCCGGCCGGTCAAAGGCCCGGCCATAGCGGCAGTAAAACATCTGTCCCATGAATACACCGTCCACCCACATTTCTCCGGGATACCGGAACCGGTCATGCAGAAATCCGCCTTCCCTCGTCCGGGGATAGTCGGCAAAGGACGCATATATCCGGTGACAGCCCCTGGCAAACCGCTCCTCCTTTGTCTGCTCGTAGAGCCAGACCAGCACCGCGCCTGCCATCATATCATCCATGCTGCAGCCGGTAAAGCCTTCCACCCTGCCCTCTTTCGTCACATGGCGGTCTCCATATTCATAGATATAATCAAAATATTTCTTTTCTCCGGTTTTTTCATAAACATGAGACATTCCCATCAGCAGGTAGCCCTGGGGATAGCTCCAGGATTTATAGGGATACTGCTCCGCGCTGGGAAACTTTTTCATCAGATCCTCTGCCAGGCAGACGCTCCATAATTCTTGCTTACAATCGTTCATTTTCTCCTCCCATGCAGCATTTGCTGCAGCTCGACTCATGCTTCTTTCAGCCTTTTACTGCTCCTGCCACAACGCCCTTGACGATGAATTTCTGCAGGAACAGAAAGAGAATAAACATCGGGATGATTGACAAAAGGCAGGCCGCCGAGGCCAGGTTCAAATAAGAAATCTGCTGTCCGATAAAGGACTGCTGGGCCACGGGCAGAGTGCGCACCGCATCCTTCATCACCACCACCAGCGCAATCTGATAATCGTTCCAGATACCCAGGGCGGAAAGCACGATTACCGTCATGGTTACCGGCTTCAGCAGGGGAAATACAATTCTCCAGAACGTGGCAAATACACCGCAGCCGTCAATTTTTGCCGCTTCTTCCAGCTCCACAGGCACGGTTTTGATAAAGCCGCAGTACAGGAAAATCGAAAAGCCCATCTGAAAGCCCACGGATACGAGGACGTATGCTGCCAGGGTGTTGAGCATTCCCAGCTTTACCAGGTTTTTATACAGCGGAAACATGACCGTCTGAAAGGGAAGCATGATCGCTGCCAGAAATATGTACTGCCATGCCGCATAAAACCAGTGGCTGCTTTTCCGGATAATCACGTAGGCCGCCATGCTGCAGATCAGTACCAGAATCAGCACGCCCGCCGTTGTACTGATCAGGGAGTTTTTAAATGCCGTAAAAAAGTCGGATTTTTCGATGGCCTCTGCAAAATTGTCCAGATACAGACTGTCCGGAAGGGACAGCGGGGATTTCAGCATTGTCGCCTCTCTGGGCTTGAACGCATAGACAAGCAGGATATAAAAGGGCGCGGCGAATAAAAGTGTAACGGCCCACATGACCATAGTCAGCACGCGCTGCTGAATTTTATGCCGTCTGCTCATAGCTGTACCTCCCTTCTGCGCAGCAGCCTTGTTGTCACGCTGGTGATGATTACCACAAGGATCAGCATAACAATGGCTGCCATCTGGCCGTAACCTGCCCGGTTATTCGTAAAGAAATGATTATATACAAAAATCGCCACGGTTTCGCTGGATTTTCCGGGGCCTCCGTTTGTCGCCACGCGGGGATAGTCGAAAATCTTCAGGCCATAGCCCAGCCACAGCGTAACGCAGGTGGTGAATGCCGGCGCCAGCATGGGGAAGGTCACGTGCCAGAAGGTCTGATGGGCATTAGCGCCGTCGATTCTGGCCGCCTCCTTAAGCTCCTCAGGAACGGACTGGATACCCGCATTGTAGATCACCATAGCCAAACCGGTGTCTCTCCAGATACACATCAGCGCAATTCCGGGG
>JAHZHG010000048.1 GCA_019420425.1 Clostridiales bacterium | reverse complement strand
GTATTTTGCAACACGCTCGGTACGGCTCGGCGCACCGGTCTTGATCTGGCAGGTGTTCAGAGCAACGGCCAGATCGGCGATGGTGGTATCCTCCGTCTCTCCGGAACGGTGAGAAGAAATTGCTGTGTATCCGGCCTTGTGGGCCATCTTGATTGCTTCCAGTGTCTCTGATACAGAACCGATCTGGTTCAGCTTAATCAGGATAGAATTTCCGCAGCCCAGCTCGATTCCCTTTTTCAGGCGCTCCGTATTGGTAACGAACAAATCGTCGCCCACCAGCTGTACCTTGCCGCCCAGCTCCTTTGTCAGCAGCTGCCAGCCTTCCCAGTCCTCTTCATCCAGGGCATCCTCGATAGAAATGATCGGATATTTCTCCACCAGCTTTTTCCAATGCGCAATCAGGGTTTCTGAGGTGAACTTCGTACCGGCCTTGGGCAGTACGTATTCGCCCTTCTTCTCCCCCTTCCACTCGCTGGAGGCGGCGTCCATCGCCAGCATAAAATCCTTTCCGGGCACGTATCCGGCCTTTTCGATGGCTTTCAGGATGTACTCAATAGCTTCCTCATCACTGGACAGGTTCGGTGCAAAACCGCCCTCGTCGCCTACGGAGGTAGCCAGTCCCTGCGCCTTTAGCAGGGCAGCCAGCGCATGGAATACCTCTGCACACCAGCGCAGAGCCTCTCTGAAGCTGGGAGCGCCCACCGGCATAATCATAAATTCCTGTACATCCACGGTATTTGCCGCATGGGCTCCGCCGTTCAATATATTCATCATCGGAACCGGCAGCCGGTTTCCGGAAATACCGCCAAGGAAACGGTACAGCGGCATATCCAGCGCGATGGACGCTGCCCTGGCCGTGGCAATAGAAACCGCCAGAATCGCGTTTGCGCCCAGGTTGGATTTATCCTTTGTCCCGTCGGCCTCGATCATGGCTTTATCCACTGCATATATATCGGAAGCATCCAGTCCCACAATTGCCTTGCTGATTGCGGTGTTGATATTCTCCACCGCCTTGGTCACGCCCTTGCCCAGATACCTGGACTTGTCGCCGTCGCGCAGCTCCAGCGCCTCAAATTCGCCGGTGGATGCTCCGCTGGGAGCCGTACCTCTGCCCACTGTGCCGTCAGCTAACGTTACCTCCGCTTCAACCGTAGGATTGCCTCTTGAATCCATAATCTCCCTGCCAATTACTTTTTCAATCTGTAAATCATTCAATTGATAAACTCTCCTTTCATTTCTATCAGGAGAGCACCCTCCACCGGAAGTCGTACCCTTCCGGTGAGAGGAAAAGCTTCCCGGGGCTTTTCCTCTGGTGAGGAGTCTGCCTGATTTATTCACGCGGTAGTTAGTTTTTACTAACTTTAGTAAGTATAGTAGAACTCAAAATGAAAGTCAACTCCATTTAGGAAGAAAGTCAGGTATGCTCAAGCTGCTCTTCAGTCGCGTCTCCCGCAGTCACGCAGCAAGTGCGTGGCTCTGGCCTGAACAGTAAACAGCCAAACGGCGTTAATACTGATCCGCACTCTCGTACATGCGATCTGTTGTTCCTACCTGCTCCGTGCCGGCTGCTCCATCGATGGTCACATCCGTCTCACAGCTGATGATTGTGCTTCCCTCTGCACGGCCTGCTACGGTTCCCGGGGTCACAGCGCCGTTTATTGTCCCGGAGACGCTGCAGTTTTCAACGGTAAACCGATCTTCCATGCCAAAGTAATACATGCCGGTTCCCACCAGGCCGCCTACATGGGTAGCTCCGTCTGCCTCAATGGCAATTTCTGCCGTGCAATCCGTAATTGCACACGGCTCATCCACTACGCCGTCCCCATCGTCTCCCATACCTGCATAGCCGCAAAGGCCGCCAATGGCATGGCCATTTCCGGCATTTATCGTAACCTGAACGGTATTTCCGGTAATGCGCTCAATGCACTGGATGCAGCCTGCGATTCCGCCAAGGCCCACAGGTTCATTTCCCGTAGCCGTTACCGTTCCCTTTGCCGTGCAATAATCTACCCTGCCGGCAAAACTGCCGCCTACCACCAGGCCGCCGCACTCCGCCACATCCTGCTGCACGATCCTTCCATCCGAAAAATCGTTGTCGCCGATTACCGTAATATCTGCCTGCTCTACCGTACAGTATTCAACAACCGCCGTGCTGCCGCCGGCAATGCCGCCTACACAGTTGATGCCGGTCACCGTGTTTTCCCCAAGCAATGTAATATCGGAAATACTGCCGGCTATTGCATATCCCACAACACCGCCTGCCGCCATTGTCGTCTCATCTCCGGTAACCTCAATATTCTCCACCGTCAGGTTTTCTATCGTACCGGTAAAGCATCCGAACAGACCCACTGCCAGCATGTTCTGATCCGTGCTGCACACCAGATTGGAAATCGTATGACCGTTTCCGTCGATGCTGCCGGAAAATACCTTTGCCATGTCCATATCTCCGGTTTCCATATTTACGTCACTGTAGGTCATATTCCCCACCGGCTCCCAGTTTTCAAAACCGGAAAGATCAATGTCCTCTGTCAAAATATAGCTCGCTTCCAGATTTTCCCGGATACCGTCCAGCTGCTCCGCCGTAGCAATCTGATAAGGATCCTCCGGGGTGCCGCTGCCCCCGGCTGTTTCCTGCGCTGCAGTGGAAAAAGACGCCGCCAGGAACAACGCTGACGCAAATAGGGGTGCCGTAAACTTCACTCTCATCATAGTAATTTCCTCCATTTTCTTGTAAAAATGCAGTTAGTTTTTCCTAACTCATATGCAAAAAAAATATCCCTTCTGTACATTTCCACGCCAAGGCATGGCCGCAGCAACGGCCATTTTCCCCTGCGCAAAAGGCTTTCTTTCATCCTTACAATCCCAGGACTGCTCTCCAGCCAGGGTAGAAAAACTCCTGCAATGTCTTTAAGTAATGCATCGCTTCCTCTTTGGAAAAATCATGTACAACAACCTCAAACATCGCATTCACATAGGCAGTAAGCAGCAAATGCAGCTCCTTGGGTTCTATCTTTTTGACCACCATCCCCTTTTGCTCCGCTGCCTCCAGGTACGCCAGGGTTTCCCTCTGCTCCAGCATGACAAAGTCATGGAGAAAGCTGCTGTACTTTGTTCCTTCCGAACAGCACAATAAAAGCTTGAATACGTCAAAATTCTCGTAAATCATCTCCATCATCTGCTCCAGCTCTGCTCCGGCGCCCCACAGCGCATCCATGTCCTTCTGCTCCAGATACGCATAATCCTTTGCCCTGCACGCATCATATACCAGCCCGAGCCTATCCAGCACCGGATCCACCAGGGCGGCGAACATAGCCTCTTTGTCCGCGAAGTGACGGTACAGGCCCGCAGCAGTAATCCCCGCATAGGCAGCAATCTCCCGCATAGTCGCCTTCTCAAAGCCCTTTTCCAGAAATTCCTTCATGGCAGCGGGCAGCAGTTTCTGATGGGTTGCGGTTTTGTCTTTTGGCATAATTTCTCCTTTTAGTTAATCACGTCAGCTAACGTTGTTTACATATTAACACCCTACGATTTGCCTGTCAAGTCTTTTCTATTTCCCTCCGGAAAGTTTCCACCGCAAATACCCTCGAAAGCCGTCTACAATGCTGTATGCCTCCCAGCCCTGCCTGCAGAGGGCTTCCGCAATTTCATCACTCGTCTCGCCAGTATAGCATAGTAAATACAAAGGCTTTTCCCTATCCGCACCGGAATGCTCCGGATCAAACTCCTCCCAATACAGATTAACTGCTCCTTCGCAGCTCCCCTTAGCAAACTCCTCCGGTTTTCGCAAATCAATAATGGTTTTATCTCTACTATCTGCCATCAGCTCACTGACGGTTTTCTGAAATTCCTTCATATTTCGCGTATCTCCTTTAGTAAATGTCGAGTATGATCCACGGTTACTGCAAAAATTATCCTTGCATTATTCCCTTTTTCCTCATCTGTGCTTTATGTGATTGACAATAATTTTTTATTCCGCTACCATATCCTCAGAGTTGCCGGCAGCTCTCTATCATTTGAAACAGTATGACCGCAAAACCGGAAAGGATACCGTCTGGTCCGTGATTTATGACCTGAACGGCCGGAAAATCTGGCGGGCAGAGGGCAATCCGGGCCGGAGGGCCTTTCACGAGGATAGGCGTTTTCTTTTTTAATGCACAGCATTTCCCGGGGATACAACCGCATTCCCGGGAATGGCCTGCAGCCGCCAGATCGATCTTTTCCTCCTGTCCGCACTCCTTATTCCGTTACCAGTACATAGGCTGCCTCTCCGTAAAAGCCATTCTTATCTGCATTTTTCTCTGTCCACTCCGGCGTAAACTCATAGACCTTCCCCGGCTCCAGGTCCAGCAGAGGAGAAGAATAGTAATATATAGTCACCGCCTGCTTCGGGGCATCGGCCTGGCCGATATTTTCCACATCCCACTGGGAAACCGTCAGTATATCCGGCGCAACCTCCGTGGAAAAGGAATAGCAGGCGCCGTCCATATTTTGATAATGCGGCACCTTCAGCTTTGCGGAAAAATCTGAAGCCGCCTCCTCCAGAGGGGCACTGCCGCAGGCGATTATACCCCTCATTTCTCCGTCCTCCTCCGTATACCAGGTATAATTTCCGCTCCGAAGCTCGCAAAAATTCATCTGGCTGGACAAAACGTCGCTCAGCGTAAACACTGGCGCGCTGGTCAGGACAGCGCCGCCTGGCTCCTCTCCTTCCTCCTCTTCCAGGACAACCAGGCTCTCCGCCCGGTATTTTGCCCTTCCCTGTTCATCTGTCTGGGTAATCTCCTGCAAAAAAAGCTGAATAAATGTCCCTTCCTTCAGCCTGTCATATTCCGGAAGCGTCTCTGCGCCGACTACCGTAAAGCTCCCCGGGAACTCCTCTGCTGCTGATTCAACCAGCAGCTCCTCGTCCAAAAGCTTTCGGACATACCCCCGGATTCCCACATAGCTGAGCGTCTCCTGACCGGCATCCAGGTCATCCTGTAGCTGTACGTTCTCTGCCTGCCCTGCTTCTTCGGCCCGTGCAAAGCCGGCGTCAAGTCCTAAACCAACCATAAACGCCGCAAACAAAAGCTTTTTCCGCATCATTCACCTATTCCTCCTTTCACCGGAAGGCGCAGGGCCATTTTCGTTCCTTGGGCCGAGCTCTCCTCCACCTGTACCGTGCCTCCGTGGAGCTGCGCGATGTCCTTTACCAGGGCCAGCCCCAGTCCTGCCCCGCCGGTCGCCCGGCTCCGGGATTTGTCTGCGCGGAAAAACGGAGAAAAGATTTTTTCCCGGTTTTCCGGGCTGATCCCGATTCCTGTGTCAGCCACGGTAAGGCAAACCATATCCTTCATCTGCCGGATGTCCACCGCAACCTCCCCGCCCGGCGGCGTATATTTAATTGCATTTTCCACCAGGTTATAAACTGCCCGGTACAGCAGAAGGTCGCTGCCCGTCAGCTCTCCCTTTCCCTTGGGCCCCAGGAGCCGGATCTGCTTATCCCCTGCCAGCTGCTCCAGATCACAAATGACCTCCTCCGCCAGTATATCCAGGGAAACGTGGTCCGTCCGCTGCGCAGTCTGCACCTCCGTCAGCTCCAGCAGCACGCCCACCAGCCGGGAAAGCCGCCCGGTCTGTTCCTGTACCATCTCAACTGCTTCTGCATACTCCTCATTTGTCGGCTTTCCCCGCTTTTTCAGCACCTCCAGATTGGTCTGCACCACCGCCAGCGGCGTGCGCAGCTCATGCGCGGCATTGGCGGCAAACTGCCGCTGTACCGTAAACGCCTGATCCAGCCGCTCCAGCATCCCGTTAAACGCCCGGGCCAGGCGGGAAATCTCATCCCCGGAATCCGGCAGCTCCAGCGGCGTGCACAGATTTTGCGCCTGAATCGTCTCCATACGCGCGCTGAATTTCCGTAAGGGCTCAAGCGCCCGGCGGGTCAGCAGATAGGTTAGCAGGCTTCCCAGCAGAATAACCGCCGCCGCCGCGCAAAAGCTCTGTACACGGAACAGCTCCTTACTGCTTTGCAGCTGCTCGACCAGCTCCGGGAACAGATCAGCAGCGTACAGCTGCATATTCATCGAACTGTCATCCGCCACATGAACCTCTATCATTTCGGCTTCTATCGCATTCATCTGGGACACCGCAGAATAGCCAAGCAGCATCGTCAAAAGCAGACAGGCCACCGTCATCAATCCCGCAGTCATCCATGCCAGCCGTCCTTGCAAAGACATGCCTTTTTTCATTGCACCTTTCCTCCGATCAAATATCCCTGGCCTACCTTGTTCTGGATCGGGTCATACCCCAGGGCGGCCCTCAGCTTTTTCCGCAGGGACGAAACATGCACCCGTATGGAATTGCTGAAGCTGTTCACGCTGCTATCCCTGAGATGCTCAATCATCTCCTCCTGGCTGATCGCCCGTCCCTGGTGGAGCAGCAGATACTCCAAAAGTCCCGCCTCCTTCCGGGTCAGCGCCAGCTCCTTCCCCTTTGCATAAGCAGTGCGGGATTTTGTGTCAAAGGAAACCTCTCCGCAGGTCAGGCAAATATCCTCCTGGATAAACCGTCTGCGGGTCAGACTGCGGATCCGCGCCTCCAGCTCTTCAAACTGAAACGGCTTGGTCAGATAGTCGTTGGCCCCGGAATCCAGCCCCTGTACCTTATCCCCAATCTGCCCCCGCGCAGACAGAATCAAAACACAGGTGGAGCTGTTATCCCTACGGAACCGGCGCAGGACCTCCATTCCATCCATACCGGGCAGATTCAGATCCAGCAGAATCAGATCATACGGCTCCACGCTGCACAGCTCCAGCGCTTCCCGTCCATCCCCGCAGGTGTCCACCTCATATCCGTCCAGCCGAAGTCCCTCCGCAATCGACCGGCACAGCGCCTCCTCATCCTCTACCACCAGCAAACGCATATTGTACGCCTCCTTTTATCTTAACAAAGATTTTAACCTATCTATGATAAGATGTCCACAACAAAACCAATGTAATACAAGGAGGTACTTTTATGATGAAATTAAAAAAACGCAGCCTGCGTTTTTGCCTGGGAGCAGGCATATTCTGCTTAACCGCATTTGTCCCGGGAGCCCAATTGCTTACTGCCAATGCAGAGGTATACCTTCAGGAGGAGATAGAGGGCACCTTCCGCCCGTCCGATATGGTAATTCCCCGCGAAGAGGTCTATGAATTTCCGTATATCGGGCTGACCGCCACTTTGCCCGAAAGCCTGTTGGAGCGGATGGACCGTAAAGAGGTGGCAATGCTCAGCGCCGAGGAGGCTGCCGCAGATGGTTCCGCTTATCGCTATGCATGGTTAAGCTGGAATACCATGACTGAAGAACAGAAAAATGCAGAGGTGCCGCTGACGGGCGATGGCTATCAGGAATGGGCGGACGGCCTGGAACGTATCGGAACCCTTGGCATTTATCAAACCGACCTGGAAGAGCAATTGGATGAATTGACCGGCTGCACCGAACACCAAAAGCTGGGGCAGAGCAGCGACGGCGCTTATGTCTATTATTTAAGCGTTAATCCGGATGCCGAACAGAAACTGGCCGGGGAAATCCGCGAAATCAAAACCGAGATCGGAGATATGCTTCCCTTCCAGGCTACTTCCGCGTTTGATCTTCCCCTCAGCACTGACCCTGTTTTTGGAACAGGTGAATTTACCACACAGGACATTTACGGAAACACCTATACGCAGGAGCTGTTTCAGGATTATGAATTGACAATGGTCAATGTGTTTACCACCTGGTGCTCTCCCTGCGTGGCAGAAATCCCGGAGCTGCAGGAGCTAAGTCAGGAAATGGCAGATCAGGGCGTCCAGGTCGTCGGTATCGTCATGGACGCAGTGGATGAAGATGGAAATCCGGATGCAGAGGTCATCGAAAAAGCCCGGCTGCTGGCCGAGCGCACCGGCGCTGCCTACCCCTTCCTGCTGCCGGATTCCTCCGGACTGAATGGGCGGCTGAATAATGTGCAGGCCTTTCCGGAAACCTTCTTTGTGGATAAGAATGGAAACATTGTCGGCGAAACCTATATGGGCAGCGATGATCTGGCAGGCTGGAAGGATGCCGTAGAAACTGAGTTAGCCAGACTGACGGAGGCAGAATAATGCGTCGGAAATGGTATTCTCCCTGGATTGGCCTTGGCGCAGCCGCGCTGGGGCTGGTCATGATGGGATACGGTATTTTCCGGGGAGAAATGGCTGTCGTCTTTGCCAAAGCAGTAAAAATATGCATGGAGTGTATTGGAATTGGATAGAAAAAGAAAAACAAGCGAATGGCCGCGCCACAGGATACAGGCCCTGTGGGCGCTGCTGACCAACAGCTATCTCTGGGGCTTTGCCCAGGGAAAAATCTATAAAGGCAGGCTGAAAAATCTCTGCGTTCCGGGCCTGAACTGCTACTCCTGCCCGGGTGCTGTTGCCGCCTGCCCCATTGGCGCGCTCCAGGCCGTCATCGGCAGCTGGAACTTCAAATTTGCCTTCTATGTAGCCGGTTTTCTCGTGTTTGTAGGCGCGCTGATCGGCCGGTTCGTCTGCGGCTGGCTTTGTCCCTTTGGACTGATTCAGGATCTGCTGTATAAGATCCCATTTTTCCGGAAAATCAGCACCTTCCCGGGAGATAAACTGCTGCGTAAGCTAAAATATGTGATTCTGGCCGTCTTTGTCCTCCTGCTTCCCCTGTTTCTGGTGGACATTCTTGGGCAGGGCGCGCCTTACTTCTGTAAGCTGATTTGTCCGGTGGGCACGCTGGAGGGCGGCATACCGCTGGTTCTGCTGAACCAGTCCATGCACAGCGCCCTGGGCTGGCTGTATGCCTGGAAAAATGTGCTGCTGATCCTCACCATTTTCCTGTCCATTTTGATTTACCGCCCGTTTTGCAAATACGTCTGCCCACTGGGCGCGATTTACTCCGTGTTTAATCCGATATCCGTGTTCCGCTACCGGGTGGACGACAGCAAATGCACCCGCTGCGGCGCCTGCGCCAAAGCCTGCAAAATGCAGGTAGATCCGGTGAAAAACGCCAACCATCCCGAATGTATCCGTTGCGGCCAGTGCAAAAAAATCTGCCCGACAGGAGCGATTTCCTCCGGGTGCCTGCGCAAAATAAGCCAAAACTGACAGCCGCACCCCATTCATCCCCCAGCGCCTTGGCATCGTTCTCGTACATGCGGCTATCGGCATACCGCCTCTGAGAATAGAAAGAGCAATCGTTAATGCCCCATACCTATTTTTTCCTTGCGCTTTCTAAGCGCATATCTGGTTGCCGAGCCTAAGCCGATCAAAAGTATACTTTATGCTGGCTTACTTAACTGGCCTTGGTTTGCTGCGTATCCAATAGCCTCCGTTTGGCTATGGAGAGCTCGCTTCGCGAAGCCAAACCTCCTCCTGAATCACATTTGCCCGAAAAAATGTACCATCTGATAAAAAATAAGGGAACAGTCATTTACGGCTGTTCCCCCATAATTTCATTCTTTATTCTGCCTGCAGATTCTCCTCGCAGAAAATATGGATTGCCCTTTCGGACAGCTCCTGATTATCTCCTGTCGGAATTCCGGATGCCATCCAGTAGGCATATGCTCCGGTATCATACAGTACGAGGTCTTCCAGATCGCTTCCATAGCGGAATTCGATGTGGGCCGTTTCCTCTGGTGTGTCTCCCCGCAGCACAAAATAGGTAAACTCCCCGGCATCCGCATCCGCTGTCGCGTACTCGTAGAAGCCCAGCTGCTCATCGTAGCCGACATAGCTGTAGGTATGGGAAAACAGCTCGTTTCCTTCTGCATCTGTCCCGCTGATGGTTTCCCCGTCAAAGGTAATCTGCTCTACGCCCTGCAGAAATTCACAGTCAAAGGCGGCTGCCTCGGAATCGGCGTACGCTTCTACCGCCTCCTCACCGTATAAAGTTCCCGTTACCGCGCTCTGCAGCATTTCTACCGCTTCCTCTGCATTCTCTTCGCCTACAAAAGCGGCTGCCTCATCCAGCCAGTTCTGCGCATATTCATCGGCCAGCACCACATCCCAAAGCTGCTCATAGGTACCCGTTAAAGCCTTCAGCAGTTCTTCCGCCTCCGCCTCCCGATCTGCCGCAGGCGCTTCTGTTTCTGTTTCTGCCGGTGCTTCTGTTTCTGTCTCTGCCGGTGCTTCCGTTGCTGATTCTGCCATTGCCGCCATAATGCCGCCTGCTGTCAGGGAAAGCGACAACGCTGCTGCCCAGATTAACCGTAAATATTTCTTATTTTTCATTTCTGCTCCTCCTTTTTAGTTAGTTATGGCTAACTTTCAAGCTTATTCTACTGCACAACATAGAAGTCAGCAATGCCTAACCCGGCAGATTTCTATCCTTTTGGACACGTTTTCTATATTCTGTGGGAGAAATCCCGTATTCTTTCTTAAAAGCAGTGGAAAATTTATTCGGATTTTCATAGCCGATTCGGGCAGCAATTTCCGCTACCGTGCTTTCCCCGTCTTTTAATAGCTTTTGCGCCAGCTGAAAACGGCAGGTGCGCAGATAGGCATAAACAGAAGTGCCATATACGCCTTTGAAACATGCTTTCATCATGGTGGCCGACAGGCCGAACCGTCCGGCCAGCTCCTCCAAGGTATAGTGTTCTCCGATATGCTCCAGCAGAAAATCATGTACGCTTTTGACCGCATCCGTCTGCGCTTTGGCAAAATACGGACGGCATTGCTGCTCACCCGGCTCCAGATCCGTCAGCAGCAGGAGAAGCTCCAGCACCTTCACTTTGATATATCCGTATTTCACCTGTTCTCTGACCGTATACAGCTCAGCAAACACATGGTCTACCCTTTCATTTGCCCGAATGACCAGACATTCCCGCTCTCTGACCAGCGCTTCAATGCGTGCAGGCATAATGGTAAGCAGCTCCATCACGGCATACAGCTCTGCCGTAATTTTTTTCAGATCGATCGTTATCATAATTCCCTGGTATAAACCGAGGGGAAAACCGGCTTCCTGCTTACTGGCCTGGGCAGCTGAAATCGACATATCTCCCGGTTCCACATAACAGCAGGACTGCCGGTCATAGCTGCATTCGTACCTGCCCTGTCTGCAATGGTTAACTTCAATGATCTGCCCGGAGCTGCTTCGTGAATGGCCGCAGCCGCTCATATGCATATCATTGTATACCAGCTCAATTCCGTCAAATACCGGATAAACAGCAATATCCCCCGTACCACTTTCATTTTCCACATGAAAATGCCTTCCGCCATCATTTCCCGCCTCTTCCCGCACATTGCCGCCGTACAGTGCAATACTTTCAAATCCGCTCATTTTTCCACTTTCTCCATTTTCTGCAAAATGATAGTTAGCCGCTTCTAACTCATCTGTCTTAAAAACGGGCCGCCACATCAGCGGCCCATTTCAGCCAGCGTTAAACGCGGCGAATGCCTGTTTTTATTCCAGGCGCTTATCCCGCACAATAAAGCATCCGATAACAAGGATAACCGCAATCCCCTATTCAAAGCTCATCTCCATCCCCGCTTCGCAAACTCTGCCATCAGCTTCTCATAAGCTATATTACAGGAACCGCTTCGCGAACCCTGTAATCAGATTTACGGCGC
>JAHZHG010000047.1:7789-12180 GCA_019420425.1 Clostridiales bacterium | reverse complement strand
GCCGCCATCCCGGGCAATCAGCCGGGAAATCATTCCCATAACGGTGGACTTACCCGCGCCATTTGGCCCGATCAGGGAAAGCACCTTGCCTTTGGGAATCTCAAAGCTGACGGATTTTACAACGGTTTTCCCATCATATTTTTTGATTAAGTCTTTTACCTTCATTGTTTATACCCCCTTCGTTTATACCTTCTTATTGGTCAGAAGCAGATAAAGGAAATAGATGCCGCCAAACACACCGATAAAGACGCTGATGGGAACCGCATAGTGATAAATACGTTCCACAATCAGCTCGCCGCCGATCAGAATAGCCATACCGAACAGGGTCGAGGCCAGGATGAGCTGGGAATGACGGAAGGTTTTCAAAAACTGCCGGGCAAGGTTTGCCATAATCAGGCCCAGGAAGGAAATCGGCCCAACCATGGCGGTCGCTACGGCAATACACAGAGTCACGCCAAGCAGCAGCCGGCGGATGCTCCGGTCATAATCCACACCCAGGTTGATTGCCTGATCCTTTCCCAGTGCGATGACATCCAGGAGGGCCAGATCCTTACGCAGAACGAAAATAACCACAGCCAGAACAACCAGGGAAGCAACGATGACCTCTGCATTGACATTTTCAAAGCTGGCCACCAGAGTTTCCAGCAGGCTGTCGTATTCATTGGGATCCATGATACGGGTCAGGGTGGTCTGGATACTGGAGAAAAACGAGGTCAGCACCGTGCCGATCAGCAGGATATACAGAACGTTGTGCCGGGTTTTCTCAAATAGAAAGCCGTAAACGATTGTGGCCACAACGCCCATCAGCACCAGGTCAACCACAAAAGACAGATTGCTGTTGGTCGCCAGGACGCTGGTGGAACCGGCGACGAATACCACTGCCGTATGAATCAGCGAATACAGGGCATTCATACCCAGCAGACAGGGGGTGACGATGATGTTATTGATAATGGTCTGGAAAACCAGGGAGGCTCCCGCGATAGCAAAGGCAGTAATCAGCATGACAATCAGCTTGGGAGAGCGGAGCTTCATGGAATACCGGAACAGCTTCGGATTTCCGAAATTAACGGCATAAAACATGTAGCCTGCAGCACACAGCAGAACAATGACTGCCAGAATCACCAGTTTCCGTTGGTTGGATCGGATTGCCGCTTGATTCATCTCTCATCTCCTCCTTTTCCTGCGGATACTGCGGCGGCGCAGCCGCCGCTGCCGGGAGCGCCCAGGCGGATGGCTTTACGGCCGTGGTTCAGGCGGTAAAGCAGCATTCCGATAAAGACAATACTGCCGATAATACCGATAATCAGCTCGATTGGCAGCTCATAAGGCGCAATAACGACACGGCCAATCATATCGCACGCCAGCACAAAAATAGAGCCAAACAGAGCGGTATCTACCAGCGTACCACGGATGCGGTCTCCCTTAAACATGGCGACAAGGTTGGGGACAATCAGGCCGATGTAAGAAATAGAGCCTACCACGACTACCACAGACGCGGTAATCATCGCTGCTATGGACAGACCCAAAAACAGCACCAAATTGTAATGTACACCCAGATTTTTGGAAAAATCCCTGCCCATGCCGACGATATTAAAGTGGTTGGCAAAGACAAAGGCAAGAATCACCAGAGGCACTACAAGATAAACCAGCTCATACCGGCCGCGCAGCACCATGGAAAAGTGCCCCACCAGCCAGGTGGACAGGGCCTGACTCATTTCATATTTGTAGGCGAAGTAGTTGGTGATACCGGTAATTACATTGCCGAACATAATGCCTACCAGGGGAACCATGACCACATCCTTAAACTGGATGCGCTGAATGAACCAGACAAAGATCCAGGTGCCGGTAATGGCGCAGACAAAGGCAAACAGCGCGCGCCCCCACAGGGTAGAGCCCGGCATGAACAGCATTGCCAGCAGGATGCCAAACTGTGCGGAAGAAATGGTCGCGCCCGTGGTTGGCGAAACAAATTTGTTCATACACAGCTGCTGCATAATCAGGCCGGATACGCTCATGCCGACACCGGTACATAGAATGGCCAAAAGCCGGGGCAGCCGGGAAATCAGGAAAATCTCAATCTGTTCGATGTCTCCGCTGAGCACTCCGGAGATATTCACATCCAGAACCCCGATAAACAAAGACCATACCGAGAGAATCAGCAATACGATGGCTAAAAGGATTGTCGATTTGTACTTTTTAATGGGAATGTCCTCCTTTCCGACTTTGAATTAGCTTAGACTAACCGAAGCGCAAAAAAAATAACCTGCGACTGGGGGAGAACTGGACTTATATGCTCCTCGCATCGCACGTTACATTAGTTAGGATAGCATAACTGAAGCGAAAATTCAATTGGTATAATTGACACATTAGTTGAGGAGAAATTTGCTGGCATTTGTGCAAAAAATCTACAACCAGGTACAAATTTTCGCATCCCCTGCAATGGCTTCCCGGGATTATCCGCGCTATAATAAAGCCAAATCGAACCCTTCAGGGAACCTGAGACAAATTTTATTCCACAAGGAGGAACCTATGCAGTACGGACATTTTGATCTTGAAGCCAGGGAATACGTGATTGACCGCGTGGATTTGCCGACTTCCTGGACGAATTATATCGGAGTTGACCGGATGTGCGCCGTGATGAACCATACGGCGGGCGGCTATGTATTTTACGATTCCCCGCAGTACCACCGGATCACCCGCTTCCGTCCGAACGGCGTACCCATGGATCGGCCGGGCCACTATGTATATATTCGGGACGAGGAGGACGGCGATTATTACAGCATATCCTGGCAGCCGGTGGGAAAGCCGCTGGATCAGGCAAAATACACCTGCCGCCACGGCATGTCCTACAGTACCTATGAATGTGAATACAAGGGGATACATGCATCCCAGACGATCCTGATTCCGCGGAAGGAGGCCGTAGAGCTATGGGACGTAAAAATAAAAAACACCGGCAGCCGTGACCGCAGCCTGAGCGTATACGGCTACTGTGAATTTTCCTATCACCATATTGATATGGATAATCAGAACTTTCAGATGAGCAACTATGCCTCCGGCTCCTCATGGGAGGATGGAAGCATCGTATATGATCTGTTTTACGAGGAGTTCGGCTATCAGTTTTTTACGGCCAGCTTTGTGCCGGACGGATTTGACTGCATCCGGGATAAATTCATCGGCGCCTACCGGACCGAGGACAATCCCATCGGCGTAGAAACCGGCAGGCTGACCGGGAGCTTTGGCAAAACCGGAAACCATTGCGGCGCATTGCAGAAAAAACTCGTGCTGAAGCCCGGCGAAGAGGCGCGCCTGGTATTCATGCTGGGCGAGGGCCGGGCCGCGGAGGGCAGACAGGCCAGGGAAAAATACGCAGTTCCGGCCAACGTGGACGCTGCTTATGAAGGGCTCAGAGCCTTCTGGCAGGAAAAGTTCAATTGTCTGCAGATCGACACCCCGGATGAGGGGATGAACACCATGATCAACACCTGGAACCTGTATCAGGCAGAGATCAACATCCTGTTTTCCCGCTTTGCCTCCTTCATCGAGGTGGGCGGACGCACCGGCCTGGGCTACCGGGATACCGCCCAGGACTCCATGACCGTACCCCATTCCAACCCGGCCAAATGCCGCCAGCGTATTGTAGAGCTGCTGCGCGGCCTGGTCTCCCGGGGCTATGGCCTTCATCTGTTTCAGCCGGATTGGTTTGATCCGGACAAAAAAGACATAAAGCCGTTTTCCTCCCCCACGGTCATTCCCACGCCAAAGCGGGAGGATATGATTCATGGGATTGAGGATACGTGCTCGGATGACGCGCTGTGGCTGATTCCCGCGATTACGGAATACATCAAAGAGACAGGCGAATTTTCCTTTGTGGATGAGATCGTGACCTACGCCGACGGCGGCGAGGGAACCGTCTATGAGCATATGACCAGAATACTGGACTTTTCCGGAGAGCAGGTGGGTGAGCATGGCGTATGCAAGGGCCTGAGGGCAGACTGGAACGACTGCCTAAATCTGGGCGGAGGAGAAAGCGCCATGGTATCCTTCCTCCATGTCTGGGCGCTGAACCACTTTCTGGAGCTGGCCGCTTATCTTGGACGGACAGAGGATGTGGAGCGCTACACCGCCATGCGCGACCGGGTAATGCAGGTCTGCCGGACCGTGCTGTGGGACGGCGAATGGTTTATCCGCGGCCTGACCCGGAGCGGCAGAAAAATTGGCACCAAAACCGACAGGGAGGGCAAAATCCACCTGGAGTCCAACGCCTGGGCTGTGCTTTCCGGCGCGGCCGACAGAGAACAGGGAATTAAAGCCATGGACAGCGTGGATCATTACCTCTACACGCCCTACGGGATCATGCTCAACGGCCCATCCTATACTGTCCCGGATGAAGA
>JAHZHG010000047.1:0-7779 GCA_019420425.1 Clostridiales bacterium | reverse complement strand
GGTTTTGTGACCCGGGTATATCCGGGCGTCAAAGAAAACGGAGCCGTATTCAGCCATCCCAATCCCTGGGCCTGGGCGGCAGAGTGCGTGCTTGGAAGGGGCAGCCGGGCCATGAAGTTTTACCATGCCCTGTGCCCCTGCCTGCAGAACGATCAGATCGAGGTACGCGAGGCGGAGCCGTACTCCTACTGCCAGTTTATCATGGGCAGGGACCATGCCGAGCATGGAAAGGCCAGGCATCCGTTCATGACCGGCAGCGGCGGCTGGGCATATTTTTCCGCCACAAGATATATGTTGGGAATTCGGCCGGGATATGATACAATGAATATAGATCCCTGTATTCCCGCAGACTGGAACGGATTTCAGGCAAAGCGAAGATGGCGGGGGGCCGAATACCGGATTCAGGTGGAAAATCCGTCCCATGTAGAGAAGGGCGTAAAGGAAGTCTATGTAGATCAGAAGCCGGTATCGGAGATTCCGGCATTTGCACGGGGAACCGCGCACGAAGTACGTATAGTAATGGGATAATCCGGCGGCCAGTACAGCCCAAGGAGAAAGGCGGGAAAATGATACAGTTTGGAACAGGAGGATGGCGTGCCATCATCGGCGACGGCTTCACTAAGGCAAATATTCAGCTGCTTGCCCGGGCCATGTGCATGAAAATGAAAGAGGAGAAGGTGGCCGATAAAGGGATGGTCATTGGCTACGACCGGCGTTTTCTCTCAAAGGAAGCGGTAAAATGGGCCTGCGAGGTTTTTGCGGCAGAGAAAATCCGCTGCTGGTTTGTCAACCGGTCGGCTCCCACACCGTTGGTAATGTTTTACGTGGAAAAGCATGACCTGCCCTACGGCATGATGGTGACGGCCAGTCACAACCCGGCGATTTACAATGGCATAAAGGTATTTACCGCAGGCGGCCGGGACGCAAACGAGGAGCAGACCCGTGATATAGAGGCGTATGCGCGCCGCGTGGTGGAGGAAGGCGAGATCAATGCCATCCCCTACGAAGAGGCAAAGGATTCCGGCTGGGTAATCGAGTTCAATCCCCTGAATGAATATCTGGACAACATTATCGCCAAGATCAACATCCAGGCGATCCGGGAACGCGGGCTTCATGTGGTGCTCGACCCGATGTACGGCGTCAGCCAGACCTCCCTGAAAACGATCCTGTCCACCGCACGCTGCGAAATCGATGTGATTCACGAGGCGCACGATACGCTGTTTGGGCGGAAGATGCCGGCGCCCAGCGAGGAGTCCCTGAAGGATCTGCAGAATTTTGTCCTGGATATGCAGTGTGATATCGGAATCGCCACAGACGGCGATGCCGACCGGATCGGCGTGGTGGACGACAAGGGGCGGTATCTCCACGCAAACGATATCCTGGTGCTTTTATACTATTATCTGCTGAAATATAAGGGCTGGAAGGGACCGGTTGTCCGGAATATTGCCACCACCCACCGCCTGGACCGCCTGGCAGCGGCGTTTGGGGAAAACTGCTACGAGGTGCCGGTGGGCTTTAAGCACATATCCGCGATGATGCAGGAGACGGGAGCGGTGATCGGCGGAGAATCCTCGGGAGGTCTGACGGTCAGCGGACATATCCATGGCAAGGACGGAATTTATGCCGCCTCCCTGCTGATTGAGATGATTGCCGTCAGCGGCAAACCGCTTTCTGCGCTTGCGGAAGAGGTCGAGCAGGAGTTCGGACGCTGTTACATGGCAGAACGCTCTTACGCCTTCCCGGAGGCAAGGAAAAAGGAGCTTTACCGAATACTGATGGAGGAAAAGCGGCTGCCTGATTTGGGCCTGCCCATTCAGAAGGTCTCCTATCTGGACGGCTGCAAGGTATACTTTCAGAACGGCGGATGGATTATCGCCCGGTTCTCCGGTACGGAGCCGCTGTTGCGTATTTTCTGCGAAATGGAAAGGCAGACGGAGGCAGAGCGGTTGTGCGGCATGTTTGCCCGGTTCCTGAACATATAATACAACAGGGCGGCATCTCTGCCGCCGGCAGACAGAATGGTGATCGGAATGAGAAAAGAGAAAAAGGCCCATTCGGTGAGGGGGAGGATTATCGGCATAGTGCTGCTGTGCTGGTTCTTCCCCTTGTTTCTTATGGGGGCAGTTATGGTATTTTATGCGGTAAACAATCAGGTGGATTCTGCAGTTGACAGCTACGAGGATCAGGTGGCCTTTTATGACCAGATCTGTACGGAACGGCTGAATCATGCGGTAGCCCTCTCGCGGGCGGCGTCATACGACCGGACAATTGTGGAGGCGAACAAAAAATACAGGAACGGGGAGCTGACCTACGATACGGCGAACCGCGCCTATACGATATATCTCCAGGATAAATATCAGAGGGATGAGGCGGTGTCCGCAGCCATGCTCTGGTTCTATGATGATCCGGATAAGGGCCGGCGGGCCGTGTACAATTCCAAAGCCCGGGGCAGCTTCGCGCAGACCAACATCTACTGGAACCGGCACCACGAAACGGTGGCTGCCGTGGCTTCCGGGCTGAATACGGCGATAAAGTTTCTCTATCTGGACGATGCGCTGTATCTGGTCAGAAACCTGGTAGATTCCGACTATACCCCGGTATGCGTCCTGGTGCTCCGGCTGAACAAGGAATACTGCTTCGAAAGTCTGAATCTGCTGCCCATGGCAGGCGGAATTGAGGTGCAGATCGGCGATCAGCTGCTGCAGACCAAGGGAGAAAAAATGGAGCTTTCCTTTGCGGATCTGGATACGGACAGCGCCAGAGGCAGTATACGGAAGAAGAATAAGACCTACATTTACCATGAAATGGCCGGTACCAGCTACCGCATACGCACGCTTGCCGAGGTGGAGGATGACGTGGTGGCCAGGATATTTTATGGCTACCAGTACATTGCCCTGGGGATGATTGCGGCCCTGGTACTGCTGATGGCGCTGCTTTTCCGCGTATTTTCCAGAGATGTCATGAAGCCGGTGAAGATTTTGATCGGCGGTTCCAAGGAGATAGAGGAAGGGCAGCTGGGGTATCAGATTAGTGAATCTGCCCCGAACCGGGAATTTCAGTATCTGTTGGATTCCTTCAATCAGATGTCTACAAATCTAAAGGCCCAGTTTGACCAGATTTACCGGGAGGAAATTGCCCTGCGGGATGCACGGATCATGGCGCTTCAGTCCCACATCAACCCGCATTTTATGAACAATACGCTGGAAATCATCAACTGGGAAGCACGTCTGGCCGGAGATCTTCGGGTAACCAAGATGATCGAGGCCTTGTCTGTGCTGCTGGATGCGGCAATGGACCGGAATAAGCAGCCGGAGGTGCGTCTGGCGGAGGAAATGCGCTACGTCAACGCATATCTGTATATCACAAAGGAGCGGCTGGGAAAACGGATGACGATGGAAATCGATGTGCCGGAAAAGCTGCTGAACTATGATGTGCCGCGCCTGATCCTGCAGCCGGTAATCGAAAACGCCATCGAGCATGGCGTGGTGCAGTGCGGGACGGGCCATGTGGCCCTGCGCGCTTATCGGGAGGACAGCTTTTTGTATCTGGAGATAGAGAACAGCGGCTGCCTTACCGAGAAAGGACAGAGAAAGATCAGGACGCTTCTGGAGGAGGGCAGCCATGCAGGAAGAGAGTCCTCCGGCAATATCGGCATTGCCAATGTAAACCAGCGCCTGCGTATTCTCTACGGAGAGCCCTGCGGCCTGAAGATCTGGCAGAAGGAGAAAAATGTTGTTCTGGCCAGATTGACTATTCGTGTGGCGCCTGATGACAAATGAACAAAAGAATACAAGAAATCACAGAATGAGTTATTCAAATTTCCTTGCGGATCGTGCATAATAAAACTACGAATTATACAGAATCCACAAAACAAGGAGGAAACGAATATGAAAAAGAAAATGGCATGCTTAATGGCCGGTGTGCTGGCCTGCACATCTATGGTTGGCTTAACCGCAGCAGCAGAAGGCGTAGAGCTGAACGTAACCACCACATTCGCAGGTGAGGACGGAAACGCACAGAACTTCCGCAATGCCGTAGCTGAATGGGAAGAGTCTACCGGAAACACCGTAAACGACGCTTCCGCAACCTCAGACGAAACATTTAAGGCACGTGTTGAAGCAGACTTCCAGTCCGGAGCAGATCCCGACGTTCTGTTTTACTTCAACGGCGCCGACGCCAACTCCTTCATCGAGGCAGGCAAAGTAGTAGATATCGACACCATCCGCGAGACTTATCCGGAGTATGCGGCGAACATGAACGACGATCTGATCACCGCATCCCTGGTAGACGGAAAGAAATATGCAGTTCCGGTAAACGGCTACTGGGAGGCAATGTTCGTGAACACCACCGTTCTGGACGCGGCAGGCGTAGAGGTACCGGGCACAGATTATACCTGGGATCAGTTCATGGAGGACTGCCAGAAGATCAAGGATGCCGGCTATACCCCGATCGCAGCAGCGCTTGGCAACATTCCGCATTACTGGTGGGAGTTCGCTATCTTTAACAACGGCACAGTAGAAAACCACCTGACCATTCCGGAAAGCGCTGAGGACGAAGTCGGACAGGGCTGGGTAAACGGTATGGAAGACATCAAGGCGCTGTATGAGGCCGGATATTTCCCGGAGAACACACTGTCTGCAACAGACGATGAAACCTTCGCCATGTTCACGGACGGCAAGGCTGCATTCCTGATCGACGGTTCCTGGAAGGTTGGCGGTATTGTTGGAAACTGCCAGGCTGATCCGGATGATCCCGAGACTCTGGATGCGGAAAAGCTGGATGGCTTTACCGTAACCTACGTTCCCGGCAAGGGCGAAAGAAAAGCAACGGACCTGATTGGCGGCCTGTCCATGGGATACTACATCAGCGCCGCTGCATGGGAAGACGAGGCCAAGAGAGAAGCGGCAGTAAGCTTTGTTGAGTATATGACCTCTGACGAGATGGTAGCAAAATTCTCTCAGCATACCGCATCTGCACTGAAGGCAGCGCCGGAAGTTGACGAAGCATCCTTCAACAGCCTGCAGATCAAAGCAATGTCCATGATGTCCGGCGTTACCTCTCTGACCGGAGCCGTTCAGGAAGGCCTGGATGTGTACTACGCAAACTAAGTACCAAAGTATTCTGCGATAAATAATAACGACTGAATCCAGGGGATGTTGCAGGAGTGTAACATCCCCGTTTTATAAGAAGGTGAGCGTTTTGGGAGCAAACATATATAAAAATAAAAAGCCGCTGTTTTTTGTCCTTGTGCCTGCATTTATCTTTCTCAGCGTGTTTCTCTACTATCCCTTTATCATGAACATACTCAACAGTTTTCAGAACATTCCGGGAATGGCTGCGCCGAGCAAGGGCTGGAATGACCCGTGGTACAGCAATTATGTAGAGATGTTCCAGGACAAAAACATGCGTACCGCACTGGTCAATACCCTGATCATGATCGTGGTGACGATTGTGGGACAGGTGGGGGTTGCCCTGATCCTGGCTGTACTGGTGGATAATATCCGCCACGGGGCCAAATTTTTCCGTGTCGTATATTTCTTCCCCATTGTTATTTCCGCAACGGCTCTGGGACTTTTGTTTAATCTGATTTTCCTGTATGACAAGGGAATGGTAAACCAGATTCTGGAAAACCTGGGAGCGCAGAAGCTGACGGACTGGAAGGATCAGGCCCATGCCCTGGTTACGATGATGCTGCCGGTTATGTGGCAGTACGTGGGCTTCTACTTTGTTATCATCATTACCGGTCTGAACAATATTTCGCCGGAGCTGTATGAATCCGCAGAAATAGACGGAGCATCCCGTTTCCAGCGAGTCCGCTATCTGACCCTGCCTTTGCTGCACAACGTAATGTGCACCTGCGTAGTTCTGGCGGTCACGGGTTCTCTGAAAGTATTCGACCTGCCGTGGGTAATGTTCCCCAAGGGTATGCCGCTAAATTCCACGTGGCTGACCGGTACGTATATGTATTATCACGCGCAGGAGACGCGTAATACAGACTACGGCTGTACCATTGCCGTATTCATCGTCGTCCTGGGAGTAATTGTATCTAAAGTAATCGGCAAAATCTTTAAGGAAAAGGACTATTAAAGGGGAAAGGAGTAGAAAACAATGACCACAAAGAGAAAAAAACATTCCCCATGGTATATCCTGATCTACGGGGTGCTGATCGCCTGGGCGCTGACCACGATATATCCGCTGCTTTGGGTAATCTTAAATTCCTTTAAGCTGAAGACGCACATTCTTTCGGATTCCTTTTCTCTGCCGCTGGGCGAGCTATTCACCATGGCAAACTACCGCAGGGCCTTTGACCGCGTACCGATTTTCGGCGCGTACTTCAACAGTATTGTGATGTCGCTGACGGTAGCCGGAGTCGTTATGCTGCTGGCAGGTCTGGCCGCCTTTGCCCTGGTCCGGTACGACTTCAGGCTGAGGGGATTCCTCAGCTCGCTGATTATGGCCAGCATGATGTTCCCCGTATTTGCAACGATTATCCCGGTATTCCGGATGGAAACCTCCTGGGGAATTGCAAACAGCAGCAACCGCTGGCTTTCCCTGCTCTCCTGCGCCCTTCCGCAGATCGCCGGCAACCTTTCCTTTGCCATCATCGTGCTGATGGGCTACATCCGGGGGCTTCCGGTGGAGCTGGAAGAGGCCGCTTATCTGGAGGGTTGCAACAGCGGGCAGATTTTTTTCAAAATCGTTGTTCCGCTGACGAAACCGTCCTTTGCCACAGTTGCGATTTTCTCCTTCCTGTGGAGCTACAACGACCTGTTTAACCAGACCTTCTTCCTGAAGATCAAAACCCAGTGGGCCATTACCCGGCTGCTGAAGGAGCTGACCGCGATGGAGGGAACCAACTATGGACTGATGGCAGCGGCGGTAACGCTGGTTGTCGTTCCGGTAATTATCGTGTATATCTTCCTGCAGAAATACATCATCAAGGGAATGACGGCAGGAGCGATTAAAGGATAACTGGCGGCAATTGGCTATTGACAAACTTGGCGGCAAAAGCTAAGGTAGGATAGAGCAGGTGATTTGTTTGTATAAGGTAGTGCTTATTGATGACGAGCCGATCATCGTGGAGGGGCTGACCCGTACAGTACCGTGGGAAAAGTGGGGCTGCGAGGTGGTTGGCTCAGCCAACGATGGACTGGAAGGAATAGAACTGATTCGGAAGGAAAAGCCGAATATCGTATTTTCCGATATTGCCATGCCGGGCATAGACGGGCTGATGATGGTGGCTGCGCTGAAATCCGAATTTGAGGACACCGAATTTACGATTCTTACCGGATACCGGAATTTCGACTATGCCCAGGAGGCCATACGGCTGGGGATAACCCGCTTTATTTTGAAACCGTCCAGTATGCACGAGATAGAGGAGGCCATCGAAAAAATGGTGGCCAATTTGAAAAAGAAAAATATTGAAGGAGCCGAGGAGGAGCAGACAGGGGCGGGCAGCTTTATTGTCCGCAACGCCCTGAACTACATGAAGGAAAATTATGGGCGGAAGATTACGCTAAGCGAGGTGGCCGAGCAGACGTATGTCAGCCAGTGGCACCTGAGCAAGCTGCTGAATAAGCACACCGGCCAGAGCTTTTCCGAGCTGCTGAACTCCATCCGCATTAATGAGGCAAAAGCGCTGTTAAATGACCAATCCCTGCGTATAAGTGATATTGCGGAGATGGTGGGCTTTCTGGATCTGGCCCATTTCTCCCGGGTATTCAAAAAACACGTGGGAGTATCGGCCAATGAATATCGGAACAAAATCCGGTAAACCGT
>JAHZHG010000463.1 GCA_019420425.1 Clostridiales bacterium | reverse complement strand
CAAAGCCAAGAAGCAGCAGAGCCGCAATCATTGAACCTCCGATCAGTCCGTTTGCCGCCCGCAGGCCCAGCGCATCGAAGGCTGCGCCCATCCCCACCTTACCGAAGGTCACCACCACCAGCACGAGGGAGACAACCGCAGCTGCGAAACCCGTGTCATATCCCAGGCCGCCCAGATAGCTCATCAGATAGGGCTGAATTCCCATTCCCGCTATACTGAGCAGAAACAGTCCGAGAAACAGCAGGTAAAACCCAGGCTGCCGTCTGGCCTCCTTCAGCGTAAGGCCGGATTCTCCGCCGCTTCTGTTTTTTTGTTTTCCATAGCCATAGGGCTTTTCTCCTGTTTCCTCCGGCGTATCCCGGACAATCCACACGGCAAGAATCACCCCGGCCGCGCCAAGCAGGGCCTCTGCAAAATAGCCTGCCCTCCAGCCCCAGCCAGATACCACCCAGGTAATCAGCGGCAGACTCACCGCCCCCCGAATACCTCCTCCGGCCGATGCGATCCCCACGGCCGTTCCGTTTTTCTCATAAAACCAGCTGTTCAGCAGCGAGTTGATCACCATATAGCTGAGCCCCGGTACGCAGACGCCTATGCCCAGTGCGCAGACATATAGCTGCCATGCCTGGTTTGACAGGCCAAACAAAAGCTTAAACAGCACAAAGCCTGCGCCGCTGACCGCTATATACTTTCGCGTGGAAAACCTGCGCATTAGCCTGGGTGCCAGCAAATAGCAGGGAACCGCTGCAAAGCTGGTGATGGATGTGGACAGGGAAAAGGCGCTGATACCGATTCCCAGAGCCTGACAAACCGGCTCCATCAGCGCGGTATTGCAGTTTATATTGATTCCGACAGAAACGCCGGAAAGCATAAAGCCGGCCAGTACGATCCACCATCCGTAAAACACCGTTTTCCTCTTCTGCATCACCTTTCCATAAAAAGAACTGCCGCAGGCTTCTTTCCTTCTGCGGCAGTTCCCTTCCTTTCCTGATTATTTTCCGTACTGATCCAGGTTGTCAATCGTATAGATCTTACGCTCCATCAGCACTTCCTTTTCTTCCGGCGGATTTCCGTTCATGCAGTCTCTTGCGATTTCCATTGCCTTAACGGACATATCCTGCAGGTCAAAGTATGCCGTTGCATCCAGCCAGCCGTTGCTGATCCATTCCTGTGCGGTCTCCGGGGTTTCATCGCTGCTCACCACGAAGATATCGTCGGTCAGGTTGTGGGCCTTTAAAACCTCTACGATACCTGCCGTGCTGGCCACGGACTGGGAGGTAATCGCGTCGATTCCGTCATCGCCGAATCTCTGTAGCCAGTCTTCTACGACGTTCATGGTAGTTGTGGTATCTACCAGTCCCGGCTGGGTATCGATGATTTCCACGTCTGGTCTCAGTTTTTCCAGGGTATCATGCAGGCCGTTTGAGCGGTCGATGGCATTTTGCTGCCCTACATTGATGATTACCTCGCAGACCTTTCCGTTTTCCGGCAGTACCTCTGCCAGATATTCTCCCTGTACC
>JAHZHG010000462.1 GCA_019420425.1 Clostridiales bacterium | reverse complement strand
GAATCCATTTTAAGCAGATGCGTATCTGCCATATGTGGGAAGGAGCAGGAAAAATCCGGTTTGGCGTGTATGCATGCTCGCCGGAGGAATCCTCCTTTGAAGCAGCATTTTCCCATATGGAAATAACCGAATGCAAGTGGCTGGAACATAAATAATTATTTCTCACGCGAAAATCAGGCTGCGGTGAAAAATATGGGGCTTTCTGTTGAACCGGAGTATATCACAGATACGGAGAAGGTGATGACGTACGGGGGGATGTCCATGCCGGCGCCGGCAGCCAATGAAAAATAGCGCAGGGCGATTATCTGTCTTTCCGATGCCGGTAATTGCTCACCGGATGCCCAGCTGCCAGAAGGCTACGGCGCTGGCAGCGGCAACATTCAGGGAGTCCACCCCGTGGGCCATGGGGATGCGTACCGTGTAATCACAGTCTGCGATTGTGCCGGCAGCCAGGCCGTCGCCCTCTGTGCCCAGCACAATGGCCAGCTTATCCTCTGCCATGAGACGGGGATCAGCTATGCTGACGGACTGGTCATTTAAGGCCATGGCTGCAGTTTTAAAGCCCAGGCTGTGCAGCAGCGCCAGCCCTGGCCGGGGCCAGCCGGAGGAATCGCTGCCTTCGCTGCCCAGGAAGGTCCACGGGATCTGAAAGACCGTACCCATGCTGACCCTGATGGCGCGCCGGTACAGGGGATTGCTGCAGGCAGGGGTGAGCAGTACGGCGTCTATGTTCAGTGCCGCGGCAGAGCGGAAGATGGCTCCGACGTTGGTGGGGTTTATCACATTTTCCAGTATGGCGATCCGGCGGGCGGCGGAGCATACTTCTTCCACCCCGGGCAGAGGCGGGCGGCGCATAGCACACAGCGCACCGCGGGTCAGCTGAAAACCGGTCAGCTGGGTCAGCACGTTAAAATCGGCAGTGTATACCGGAATATCTCCGCAGCGTGCGATAATTTCCCGGGCCTGTCCGCAAATGTGCTTCCGTTCCAGCAAAAGGGAAACGGGGACGCAGCCGGCATTCAGGGCGCGTTCAATTACTTTGGGGCTTTCCGCAATGAAAAGCCCCTTTTCCGGTTCATGGCGATTGAGCAGCTGCACCTCGCTGAGACGGGCGTAGACATCCAGCTCAGGGGCGGTAAAGTCGGTGATTTCGATGATGTTTGGCATAAAGCATCTCCTTATGGCATCCAGACAAGAGCTTCCGATTTATTCTCCTTTAATCCAGCAGCTCCAACACCATACCCCGGTCAAAAGCCACCTGCGAGACATGATTTACCTCGATCTGGTAAAGTGCATTGGCAGCCAGATGCTCCGCGGCCTGCTCCAGATCACGGATACCGCTTGTATCCCGGTATTTTTCGATAATCGTGTCGAGTCCCTCGGGAGTAATGATGCATTCGTTTTCGCGCAGCCCCATGCGCTTGAGCACCTTTGGCAGGGCATACCGGGAAAAGATGATTTTCTTTTCCTCCGGCGTATAGTCTGGTATGTTGATGACAGCAAAACGCGACATCAGCGGCGCGCTGATCTGATCCTTATCGTTGGCGGTCGCTATGGGGTATACGCCTACGGTGGGGATCATACACTCGATGTAGTTGTCCGTGAACCCCAGATTGTCGAGAAGCGTCAGCAGAACATCCGCAGCATTGCCGTTCCCTTTTCCGGCAGAGGCTTTGTCCAG
>JAHZHG010000461.1 GCA_019420425.1 Clostridiales bacterium | reverse complement strand
GGCGCGGGATGAAATCATGATGAGCGTGCTGGAGGCGTCCGGCCCGGAGGTTTCCCTGGTGATTTCCAGCCATCTGGTGGATGAACTGGAGAAGGTGATCGACACCGCCATTTTCATGAAGGAAAGCCGGCTGGCAGATGTATGCGTGGCAGAAGCGCTGCGGATGGAGCAGGGAAAATCCATTGTAGACCGGTATCGGGAGATTTACGGACACGGAGGGGAACAGTCATGTTAAAGCTGATGAAATATGAATTCCGGAAAACCAGATTTGCCAAGCTTGTTTTGCTGGGAATTACGCTGATTGCTGAGATTGCCTATCTGCTGGGGGTGTTCTGCAAATGGGACAAAGGCCTGGGGTTTGGCATCGTCGGCCTGGCGCTTTGCGCGGTTGTTGGGATCATGTATATTGGAATTGACAGCCTGATTGTATTCCACCGGGATTTGAACACAAAGCAAAGCTATATGCTGTTTCTGACGCCGAAGAACAGCTATCAGGTTCTGGGAGCAAAGGTATTGGAAAACGGGATATCTATTTTTTTGACGGGTGTGTTTTACGCGGCGGTGGCTGCCGTTGACATGACAGTGGCTATCCTCTATATCGGCGGTCTGAAGGACTTTTTGGATATACTGCAGGAGCTGTCCATCAGAATCAGCCTGGAGATCGACATTACGCCGGAGCATATGCTGATGGTATTCTTTATGGTACTGGCCTCCTGGCTGCTGATGCTTGTCATCGGAGACCTGGCGATCGTCCTGTGCTCCACCGTGCTGGCGGGTAAACGCTTCAGCGGGGTGGTTAGCTTTCTGGCTTTTCTTGTGCTGGGCTCTTTGGCCGGAAAGATATTGGACTTTCTGCCGGTGCTGCCGAATGAAAACGCATATTTTTGCCTGGTAGTAGGCGCGTCCTTTGCAATGGCTGCGGTTGTCTACGTGCTGACCGGATGGATTATGGAGCGGAAGCTCAGCGTATAGCAGTCCGGCAAAGGCAGGGGTATTTTGCAGGATAAGGAGTCTCTGTGGGCGGCGGAAAGATTGAAATACAGGAAATTAACGGTATGGAGGTATTTCCACCGGGACAGGCCGGGAGTGATCAGCTGCGTAACCAGCGGCTGTCCAGGGCGATGCGCCATCCTAAGGAGCGCGCAGGCAAATAGAAAAAGATAAGGCAGAAAAGCCGGAGTAAAGCTGGGACAGCTCAGCTTGCTCCGGCTTTTTGCGCCAGAGTAAGAGCAATGTAAAGTTTAGTAAAATTTTAGTAAAAAAACTTGCGTTTTTCTCTGCACCTGTTATAATCGAATCAAAGAGAAAAAAGCAGCAGGAGGAAGAACTTTGGTGACGATTAAAGAAGTAGCGGGCCTTGCCGGCGTATCACTGACAACCGTATCCAGGGTGTTGAACCGGGACGACAGCCTCTCTGTCACGCAGGAGGTGCGGATGAAGATTTTCCGTGCGGCCAACCAGCTGAATTATGTGCCGCCGCGCCAGCGAAAGGTGGCCAGTGGGAAAAAGAAGCTGGTAATCGGTGTGGCCGACTGGAGGATCATCCGGCCGGACCGGCCCAATGTCCGTCTGTCCTCCCTCGCCTGTATGCTGCAGCTGATGACGAACCGGTACGAGGTGTCCTTCGTGCGTCTGGTTTTTGGGCATCAGGAGGCGGTAGATGGGATCATTGCCTTTGGCCTGTTCAGCGAGGAGGAGATCCAGTTCCTCCACTCCCTGTCCTATGCGGTGGTATTTGTCAATTCCAA
>JAHZHG010000460.1 GCA_019420425.1 Clostridiales bacterium | reverse complement strand
AGACCATCGGTACCACGCTGACGGTTTTTGCCGCTGTGGCCCTGGCTCTGACCGCCGTCCTGCTGCTGACCGAGGCTCCGCTGCTGACCCTTCTGCGCACGCCGGCGGAATCCTTTGATCTGACCATGCAGTATGTGGCCATCTGCCTGTCGGGAAATATCTTTATCTGCGGCTATAATGCCATCAGCGCAATCCTCCGCGGATATGGCGACTCCACGCGGCCAATGGTTTTTGTGGGCGTCGCCTGTGCGATCAACATTATCCTGGACTTTCTTTTTGTCCGGTCCTGCGGCCTCGGGGTAAGCGGCACGGCCCTGGCCACCGTGATTTCCCAGGCAGCCAGTATGTTCATCGCCATTCTCTATCTGAAGAAAAAGGATTTTCTTTTTGACTTTCGGCTGTCCAGCTTTAAGCCGGTAAAAAGCATTGCAGGCGAGCTGGCCCGGGTAGGTATCCCCATTTCCTTCCAGGAGCTGATGGTGCGGATTTCTTTTCTCTATCTGATGGTGATTATGAACAGCTGCGGAGTGTACGCCGCCTCCGTGGTGGGCATCAGCAGCAAGTACGATGTATTTGCCATGCTGGCCGCCACCTCGATGGCCAATGCCCTCTCTGCAATCACGGCGCAGAACATGGGCGCAGGCAGGCCGGAGCGCGCCAGAAAGTCCCTGTGGTACGGCCTGGGCTTTGCCCTCTGCATTTCCGTTTTGTTCTGGATATGGGCGCAGGTAAATCCCCAGTCAATGATCCGTGTGTTTTCGGACGATGCGGACATCATCGCCGCAGGCGTGCCCTTCTTCCGCTCCTGCAGCTATGACTATATCCTGGTTACCATTGTCTTCTGCCTCAACGGCTACCTAAACGGCCGCCAGAAGACCGTGTGGACCATGGTCAGCTGCAGCGCAGGCGCGCTGGTTCTGCGTATCCCCCTGGTCTGGCTCTTCGGCAGATACTTTGCCGAGGATCTGGGAAAGCTGGGCATGATCGCCCCCACTGTCTCCGGCATCATGGCGTGCTACACCCTGATCTATGTAATATATGAAGGAAAGAACGCCCGGCGGCAGACGCAGTAAATGGGCATAGGAGGTAAAATTGGAAAACAAGGAACTGTTTCAGATCGGCGAGGTATCCCGGCTATTTCACATCAGCGTCAGCATCCTCCGGCACTATGACAAAATCGGCCTGGTCAAGCCCGAATATACGGACCCGGATACCGGCTACCGCTATTACAGCACCCGGCAGTTTGAATGCCTGAATACCATCCGCTACCTGCGCGCCCTGGATATGCCCCTGGAAAAGATTTCGCTCTTTTTGCAGAACCGGGATGTGGATAAAATCCGGGAGCTTCTGGAGCAGCAGCAGGAGGCGGTACGGCAGCGGCAGCGGGAGCTTGACCTGATCGAGCGCAAGATCGGCAACCGCCTGCAGCAGCTCTCTGATGCCCTCTCCTCCCAGCTGGACGTCATCCGGCTGGTGAAAAAGCCTCCCCGCAGGCTGGCCGCCATCAAAAAGCAGCTTACCCCGAATACCTATCTGGATCTGGAGCAGTCTATCCGGGAGCTGGAGCAGACAGAAGAAAGCTCCATCACCTTTCTGGGCAAGGTGGGCGTAGGGATTTCCCGGGAAAACCTGCTGAACGGGCGGTTTAAGCCCTACGATATCGTCTTTATCCTGCTGGATGAGGAGGATCAGTTCAGCGGCAGCGCAATCTCCCTTCCCGAAGAAACCTGCCTGACCATCCGCTTTCAGGGCGGCCACCGGCAGTCTGAGGCATCCTATGAAACGCTGATGGACCGCATCCGGG
>JAHZHG010000046.1:4377-12501 GCA_019420425.1 Clostridiales bacterium | reverse complement strand
GTAACCGTTGCATTTTCTGTAACGCTGAAGGAGGGAAGTGTTTCCCGATTGGAAAAGCTGAAGAACGTTGTCGACGTAACCGGCGAGTACGAAAACCCGAATCCGGATGAGCCTGAGCCGGAGTCAATTCCGAAGGATGAGGATGATGAGGACGCTGATGAGATCAATATCCTAAATCCGAAGCTTAGTGTAGCAAAACTGGCCGATAAAACCATTGGTGTGACGCTTACTGGCTCCCGGTATGAAGGAAAAAAGCAGGGCGGATGGTATGATTTGGGGGAAACAGTAAACTTTAGCCTGACCGTAGCCAATAAGGGAAATGTACCGGATACGAATATTGTGGTAACGGAACAAATGAGTGAAGAGCTGTTTGCGGCAATCGAGAAAAACAGCGGACGCTATGTCATCCCCGAAGAGCTGCTTACCACGGATGGAAAGCCCATTCGCGCGGCTGTGGACGAAGAAAGTCCCTGCATCCTGCATATTGACCGTCTGGAAGCAGGAGATAGTGTAACCATAACCTTTGCGGTAATATTGAAGGAAAAGGGGATTGAAAAGCTAGAGGCACTAAAGAATGTGGTAACCGTAACCGGAAGCTATAAGACGCCGGATGAGCCGGACAAGCCGATTCCGGAGGATGGGGACGATGAGGACGAGGATGAGGTCAATGTGATGGATCCAAAACTCAGCGTGGCAAAGCTGGCAGATAAAACAACCGGCGTTACCTTGGTTGCTTCCCGGTATGAGGGAGATAAGGAGAGCGGCTGGTATACGTTCGGTGAAAAGGTGAGCTTTGCCCTGACGATTGCCAATAAAGGGAATGTAATAGATACAGACATCATAGTGACCGAGCAGATGAGTAAGGAGCTGAAGGACGCCATCCGGGAGAACAGCGGACAGTATAGCCTTCCGGCCAGTCTCAAGACAGCAAAGGGAAATACAGTAACTGCCAGGATTGATGGAAAAGAGGCAAGCGTACTGCATATTGACCGCTTGGAGGCGGGAGACAGCGTGACGGTTGCATTTGAAGTGACGCTAAAAGAAGCGGGTATTACACTGCTTGAGGCTCTGAAAAATGTGGTTACGGTAACCGGAAGCTATGAAATTCCGGATGAACCAGAGCCAAAGCAAATCCCGGAGGATGAGGATGACTCTGACGACGATGAAATCAATGTGGCAGAACCGAAGGTGTCTGTAGCAAAATCGGCGGATAAGACGACAGGGGCAAAGCTGGTAAATGGACGATATGAAGGAACAAAGCAGATCGGGACATATAAGCTTGGCGAACAGGTGGCATGGAAGATTACCGTAACCAATCAGGGTAATGTAGCGCTGAACGAGATTACGGTGGAGGATACCCCGGACAGCGATTTGAGTAGAAGCGTGGAAAAAACGGTATTTGAAAGCGGAGTCCTGAAAACAGCCCTTGGAAGTCAGGTGAAAGTAACGCGAGTTTCCGACAAGAAAGTAATTTTGGATAAACTGGCAGCAGGAGACAGCGTAACGCTGACGATGAACAGCATAGTAAGAAAATCCGGAGCCAAGACAGATACGGCATTGCGTAATACAGTGCGGGTGACGGCTAAGTATGGAGATGAGCCGGTCCCGGAGGATGATGACGACATCGATTATGATGAGATTCGGTTGATCCATGAAAGGGTAACTACAGCTTTGGGAGGAGTGAAAACCGGAGATGAGACGCCAATCGGCACCTGGGCCGCAGTATTTGGAATATCCTTCCTGATTCTGCTTATAGGCATCCTGGGAATGAGGCAGAAACGGAAGAAAAAGTAAATTTGGTTTTCTTGTAACAGTAAACGCAAATCAATAATAAAAAAAGGTATGGAGATATTCCTTTAGGGGAAGCTGCCATGCCTTTTTTTATACCACATCAATTTACCATTCTGCAATCGAGCCGTCATTATGCCGCCATACCGGATTTTTCCAGTGATGGGGAGTCTGGTTTTCTTCGATTACCAGTTCTTTGTTGATCTCTACGCCTAGTCCGGCACGTTTGGGGAGATTTACATAGCCGTCGGTAAAAACAAAATCCTCCGGATTTCGAATATAGTCTAAAACGCTTTTGCCTACGTTGTAGTGGATACCAATGCTTTGCTCTTGGATAAATGCGTTGTAGCTGGTGGCATCTACCTGGAGGCATGCGGCCAAAGCGATGGGGCCGAGGGGGCAGTGGGGAGCCAGAGCGACATCATGCGCCTCTGCCATACCGGCGATCTTTTTTACTTCAGTGATTCCGCCGGCATGGGACAAATCCGGCTGGATGATATCAACGCCGCCCACGGCAAGCAGACGTTTAAAATCCCATTTAGAAAACAGGCGCTCTCCGGTTGCAATGGGGATATTGCAGCTGGCCGCAATTTCCTTGAAATATTCCATATTTTCGCATAGAACGGGTTCTTCGATAAACATTGGATCAAATTCTTCCAGCTTTTTAGCCAGGATTTTCGCCATGGGCTTATGGACACGGCCATGAAAATCGATGGCAATGCCAAAGTATTTTCCTACTTTTTCCCGAATGGAGGCGACACGTTCCAGTACGGCATCTACTTTTTCATAGCTGTCAATAAACTGCAATTCTTCTGTCGCATTCATCTTGATTGCGGAAAAACCGGCATCCTGCCGTTCCTTGGCTGCGTTCGCCACATCGGAAGGGCGGTCGCCGCCGATCCAGGAATAAACCCGCATACGGTCATGGCACTTGCCGCCCATCAGCTCATAGACAGGGGCGCCATAATGCTTGCCCTTGATGTCCCAAAGCGCCTGATCGATACCGGAAATGGCGCTCATAAGGACAGGGCCGCCGCGGTAAAAAGCTGCACGATACAGGAGTGTCCAGATATCTTCAATATTAAGCGGGTCTGCGCCGATCAGGTATTCGGTCATTTCTTCTACACAGGCTTTTACGGTGGAGGCTTTACCTTCAATGACGGCCTCTCCCCACCCGGTAATTCCCTCGCTTGTCTCTACTTCGACAAAACACCAGCGAGGGCGGACAAGATAGGTGGATATGTTTGTGATTTTCATGATAAACGCTCCTTTCCAGGTAAATAGAGAATATGGGTAATAGATTAAATTAAGTTTTTGAAATCAATGTCAATGTTGTTTAATATACTCTCCAGTCTTGTTTTCGCTTCAAAAAGCAATGATTTAGTCAGGGCGGCCTTTTCCTCTGAAAAACGGAAGAGTGGGATGGAAATACTGAACGCCGCCACTATCTGGCCATTTTTACGAATGGGGACGGCAAAGCAGCGAATGTATTGTGTGGATTCTTCGATTTCGTAGGTATATCCAGTGGTGCGTGCTTCGTGCAGCTGCTCCAGCAAAACATGGAGATCGGTAATCGTATTTGGCGTGAGCGGGGGGAGGGGCTCCGGGTAGAGCTTCTGCAGGTCAGATAATTCATGGTCGATTAGCAGTGCTTTGCCCAGGGCAGTTCCATATGCCGGTATGCGGTTGCCTACATGAGAGGTCATGCGGATTGGCTCAGGAGAGTCGATTTTTTTCAGATACAGAACGTCTCCCTCTGCGAGAACGGCGAAGTGAGAAGCTTCCAGGCAGCGATCCGTGATATGATTCATGATCTTCTCAACCTCGCCCAGAAAATTAAACTGGGACAGAAAAGAATTTCCCACTTGGAACGAAGCAAAATTGATCCGATAACGGGAATTTTGATCAAGGGCAAGAAAATGCCTTGCGGTGAGGGTATACAGAATGGGATACAGGCTGCTTTTTGGGGAATGCATCAGGTTGCAGATTTCTGTCATGGTATATTTGGAAGGATTCGCAGCAACCAGCTCCAGAATATCAAGCGCACGGCTTGTGGAGCGGTGTATGTTTTTATCGTTGTTCATCATTACCTCCTGAACGTATATAGAAATGCTATTCATATATAAGAACAAAGAGATTATACCATTATACAAAATCCGTGTCAACCAGTTTTCCCGTTTTGAATGCAATAAACTGGAATTTTTGAAAAACTATGGAAAAGAGTTAATTTCCGGAAAAGCCACCGGTGAAGGCGGGGCAATCTGCCGGTGTTATTTTCGTGTACCTTCGTGGAGCTGCGTGGAAGCGCCAGTTTAAAGGAAATGACAGTCGAATAAAGGATATGTCTGTTGAAAAAAACGATAATCTAACGGATAATACAAGTATAAAAAATGTGAAAAATGACGGATAAACAGAAGGAAAGAAGAAAAACGCAGAAAAAATATCTGATTTTAAAAACGAAAATCATGAAATAATAGCAAAAGTGCCAAATGGAAGGCGGGGGATAACGGCGTATGAAAAGAAAGGTGATAAAACAGATGTGGAAGCAGAGACATCTTCAGCTATTTGTATGGATCGGGCTGATTTTTCTGCTGATTTTCAACTATCTTCCCATGTTTGGACTGGTTATTGCATTTGAGGATTATAAAATATCCAGCGGCATCGCAGGAATGTTTACATCTAAATTTGTAGGGCTGAAGAATTTCATTCAGTTTTTTGGGGACTATAAGTTTGGAACACTGCTGACAAACACACTGGTATTGTCAATACTGAAACTGATTTTTACTTTTCCGCTGCCGATCATATTGGCCCTGGTGCTGAATGAATGCAGGACAAAGTGGTTCAAGAAAACGGTGCAGACGGCCAGTTATCTCCCATACTTTATGTCGTGGGTTATTGTAGCCGGCTTTTGCCGGATACTGCTTACCCAGAACGGGCCGGTGAATGATGTGCTGGAATTTTTTACTGGCCGGCGATATCAATTTTTGTCTGATCCGGCGCTGTTCCGTCCGCTTGCGGTATTTACCGCAATGTGGAAGGAAACCGGCTGGTGGACGATCATTTTCCTGACTGCGATCACCGGCATTGATCAGACGCTCTATGAGGCGGCAGAGATTGACGGAGCCACCAGATGGCAGAAGATTACGAAAATCACACTGCCGGGAATTGCGCCCACCACGACGGTAGTCCTGATTCTGGCCCTTGGTAATCTCCTTGGCGGCGGACTGTCGGGTTCAAACTTCGAACAGAGCTATCTGCTTGGAAATATGAGCAACAATGATACGTCAGAGATTTTACAGACGTATATTCTGAATATAGGATTGTCGAAAGGAAGGTATTCCTACGCCACAGCGGCAGGGCTGTTTCAGTCGGTGATTTCGGTAACTCTGGTATTTATCAGCAACAAAATATCCAAATGGATTACGGGGGAGGGATTATTCTGAAAAAAAGAAAGTCAATGTTTGATTTCTTTGTTTATCTGATTCTCATGATCGTACTGGTGGTTTCGGTTTATCCGCTGTTCCTTGCTGTGATCCTTTCCTTTAATGAAGGGGTGGATGCCCAGCTTGGCGGTATTTACCTGTGGCCGAGAAAATTCACGCTGAGGAACTACCAGGAATTTTTTCAGGATGCCAGCTGGCTGAAAGCGCTGGGGGTCACGGTAGCCCGTACCGTAGTGGGAACGGTTGCGACGGTGGGATTCACGGCGATGGTGGCATATGGGCTGGCGCAGCAGAGGCTGATTGGCAGAAAGGTATATATTAAGCTGTTTATTTTTGCCATGTACTTTTCAGGCGGGGTCATTCCCTATTATGCGGTATTGCGGTCGCTTCATTTGCTGGATACTTTTTGGGTGTACATAATTCCGTCTCTGCTTAACCTGTTCTATACCCTGGTGGCAATCTCATATTTTCAGGGGATTCCGCCGGAGCTGCATGAGGCGGCCCGGGTAGATGGCGCGGGGGAAATCGGAACTTTTCTAAAAGTAGTTTTGCCGGTGGCAAAACCCCTGCTGGCGACTATGGCTATTTTCATTGCCGTACAGCATTGGAACAGCTGGTATGACAGCGCCTACTACGTAAAGGATAAAAATCTGATGACGCTGGCCTACCAGATGATAGCGGTTTTGAAACGCGCAGACCTGAATCAGGTATCCCAGGCGGCCGCATCGGCAGCCGGATCAGTAAAGGTAACAACCATGTCCGTACAGCTGGCGGCCATGGTGATTGCGACAATGCCTGTCGTAATGGTATATCCGTTCTTTCAGCGATACATTATCGCGGGAACGACAATCGGATCGGTAAAGGGGTGATAGCGAAAAGAGAAGGAAAGGAAAGAAAGCAGAAGAAGGCGTATAAGAAAAAGGAGGGTTATTTCATGAAAAGAAATTCACAGATGTTGAAAACAATTGCAGTATCCCTTGCGGGGATACTCACGTTGACCGGTTTTCCGTTAACTGCAGGCGCTGCGGCGGTGGAGCCCGGTTCTGCAGAGGAAGCGGCAAAGGCAGCCGGGCTTGACCCGGGCGAGAAGAAAACATTAAGCATTTTCTTCAATTATTCCTGGTATCCCGTCAGCGAATGGAAGGGAATTATTCCGGAGGAGATTACGAAGCTGACCGGGGTAGATCTGGATATCACAGTCGCTGTTGACAGTCAGCAGCTGGGACTGCTGATCACTTCCGGGGATATGCCGGATCTGATTGCCACAGACTGCATGCTTTCGAATCTGTCCACCAGCGAGCTGTGTTATGACTGGCAGTCATTGATCGATGAATACGATACGGGGTGGGAAGTCGATCAGGAGGATAAGGCAAACGCATTCTCATTTTCCCAGGAAGAGGATAAATTTTTTACGGTTATGAGCCACTATGCCAATGCGGAGGACTGGAAGTCTATGGACGCGATGGGGGTAGGCGCTCCGATGTGCGGCACTCTGCTGTATCGCCGCGACCTCTACGAGGAAATGGGCAGTCCAAAGCTGGAGAGTCTGGAAGATATAAAGAACATGCTGCTGATGGCAAAGGAAAAATATCCGGATATGTCCCCGATGCTGTTTGATCCGGCAGCGCTGAAAACGGTCTACTTCAGACAGGCATTCGGGCTGGGCAGTGCGGATAACAATTTTACCGAACAGGAAGACGGCAGCTGGAAGGCCCTTGTCAATGATCCAAGGTACAAAGAATATCTTGCATTTCTGAATGATCTCTATAGAAACGGTCTGCTGAGCGCTGAGAATTATGGTATGGACCGTGAGGCAACGCTGGCGCAGTGTGATGCAGGTAAAGTCTTTGCCTACAGCTATTGCACGCAGTATTGCAGCTCTCCGATGAACAGCGGGATTGCCGCGAATGTTCCGGGAGCCGTCTGGTATGAGGCGCCGGTGGTCGGCGATATTGACGGTGCATATGATGCCAGCGTAGGCTGGATGGGCACCTTTATTACGAAAAACTGCAGTGATCCGGAGACGGCGATCCGTTTTCTCCAGTTCCTGCACAGCGAAGCCGGCGCCCGCCTGACTCAGTGGGGACGTGAGGGCATCGAATGGACGATCGATGAAGAGGGACATCCCATCTTCAGCCAGGAGTGGACCGATTCCATTGCAAACGGAACAAATGACGAACAGTATAATACCTGGATGTATCTTGGCGGTTCTAAGATTAATGAGGCGGTTGGCCGCTGCGTATCGACCAATCCGGAATATGTACCAAACTATCCTACCCTGCGGCAGCATTTTGCAAATAAGGCATGGGTGAAATACGCAGAGCCTGTGGAGGGCAGCGACGAAAAATTTGTCTTTGACCAGCTGTTTGACACGGCAAGCGGCGCTGTGCCGACCGGGGAGGTAAAGGTGATTCTGGCGGATTCGGATGAGGCCTTCGAAGCAAATTTCCAGGAGCTTTTAGATAACTGCAATGCCATTGGCATGGAGGAGCTGGAAACGTACATGGACGAGCATATCCGGGAGGCTATGACAGTATATGGCGTAGATTAACGATTCATAAACGATCGGGAAAGGAAGGAAAATTAAGAATTATGAAAGTCGGAATGCAGCTTTACTCGATTCATCACATGGTAGAAGAGGGAAATTATCAGGATGCGGTACGTCTGGCGTGTTCCACAGACATTGATGGCCTGGAGCTGTACAGCTACTATGATGTGCCGGCCATCAGCTACCGCAGGATTCTGAATGAGATGGATGTTGTCTGCTGTGCCACCCACAATTATCTTGCGTCACTCCGGGATCACCTGGAGGAGGTGATGGAGTATAACTATATTCTTGGCAACAAAAATATCGTCTGCCATTATCTCCTTGAGGAGGAGCGGGGCTCCAGAG
>JAHZHG010000046.1:0-4367 GCA_019420425.1 Clostridiales bacterium | reverse complement strand
CTACCTGCGTGTTGCGGAGACATTAAATGGGCTGGCGGTCACCCTGAAACGGAATGGATTCCAGCTGTTGTATCACAACCATGATTTTGAATTCAAGGAGGTTTTTGACGGAGTGAATGGTATGCAGCTTTTGATTGATCAGCTGGATCCGCAGCTGATTCAGTTCCAGCTTCACATCGGCCAGCTTCCGCCTGCACAGCTGGATGTGCTGGAATATATGCGTAAGCTGGGAAACAGGATCGGCATGCTGCATGTACATACCTTTACCGATCAGGGGGCGTTTGACAGTGACCCGGCCATCCGGCTGGGAAAGGAACTGAATGTACCGTGGGCTGTTCTGGAAAATGTATATCCCAGGGCGTTTGATACAGCCGATTTGTTCAGGGATGTACATACGGTGAGAGAATCCGTAAGAAAGTAAACGAATCAGGAGGGATCTGTATGGTGAGACGTGCTGCCAAGTGGTTGGTTAACAGGTTTGCAGACCGGAGACTGTTCAGCAAATTGCTGATGGTATACGTGATCACTATATTGATCCCGCTGACCGCGTTGTCCCTTTTGTTTTTACAAAATGTCAGGAAAAATATCCTGCAGGAATACCGTGCGGAAAAAGGGCAGATTATGCAGCAGACCGGCGCTTCCATTGACAGTGTGCTGGGACAGGCCGATTTTGCCGCCGCTATGCTGGAAGGAAGCAAAGAATACATGACGTTTATGGCGAAGAGGTATTCCACCACCGCGGACGAGGTATATACCCTGCTCCGCTACATTGACCCGGTGTTTGAATTGCTGATCCTGAAGAACGATCATATCGATGAGATTATAACCTATCGCTATGGAATGTCCCATATCAACAGGACAAGGCATATTATACCTGCGGAATGGTCAGAATATGATGTCGATATGCTGCAGGCCATGAAGTATGGGGAACAGATCACGGAGCTGTATAGGGAAGATAATCAGATCCGGTTAGGATTGCTGAAGCCGTTGTTCCAGAATGGGGGAACGATGAACATTGGGGTTTGCAGGATCGGAATGGATATCACGGATCTGCTGGATGCGGTTCAGCTTCAGGCGGATGAGTCGATTGTTGTATATAAAGGGGAAGACTGCCTGATCAGAACCGGCGGAGGAGAGTGGAATCCCATTTCCGGTGAACAGCTTGAAACGATGAACGGTTATCGGAGTGAAAAGCAGATAGACAGCGCGGGAATTACACTTGTTTTAATCTGGCAGGAGAATGTGTTTAAGCGTAGCTATATGGGATTTCTGGCGCTGTTTCTTATTTTGCTGCTGCTGCTGACCGTGCTGTACGATTTGATCCTGACCAGGCTGGTACAGCCGATCGTACAGCTGTCAAAGCACATGAATAAAGATGCAAAAAACGGAATGATTCATACAGCGGATATTCCGCATCACCGGGATGAGGCAGGAGAGCTTGTAGAAGCATTTAACCGTCTTGCCATACAGAATATGCAGCTGACGGAGCGGGTTTCCAACGAGCTGCTGAAAAGGCAAAAGGCGGAATATTATGCATTGCGTATGCAGATCAAGCCGCATTTTGTGTTCAATGTCCTGAACCGGATCAATCTGCTGGTATTTCAGGACAAAAAGGAGGAGGCAAACCGGCTGATCATACATTTTAGCGAATTTTTGCGGTACAGCGTGCATATGGATGCGGACTTTGTCACTTTGGCCAGTGAGATTGATCATGCAAAAAACTACCTGTCCATTGTACAGAAGAAAGGCTGCAGCGGGATGACGGTCACCGTAGATTCCGGGGTCAATATCCATGCGGTTTACTGCCCACAGTTTATTTTACAGCCTATTGTGGAGAATGCAGTGAAATATAACCAAAGGGAAGAACTGGCGATTAGGATGGATATCCGGAACAGCGGCGAACAGATCCGGATATGCGTGTTCAACAACGGAATTCCCATAACGGCTGAGGTGCTGGAAGAACTCGAACGGAAGCTGGCCGCAGATTCGACGGAATTTCTGGAAGTAAAAGAAACCTATAAAAACGGTATTGGGCTGATTAATGTAAACACACGGCTGCGTTACTTTTACGGGGATGGCTGCGGTATCCGGATACAAAATGTTCCGGATGGCGTTAAGGTAATCCTGACGGTGAAGCAGGGAGGAGGTGTGCGCCGTGGCGATGAGAGTTCTGATTGTTGATGATGAGCAGGATGTACGCGATGGCATGGAAGCAATCCTGACGGCGCTTGAGGGGACAGAGCTTGAGGTGCGGACAGCGGCAGGGGTGTCTGAAGCAAAAGCCATACTGGATAGCTTTCTGCCGGAACTAAGCATCTGCGATATGGAAATGCCCGGGGCAAGCGGCCTGCAGTTTGTGGAGCACGTGAAGGAAAAATATCCGGATATGCATATCCTGATTTTATCCGCACATGATGATTTCCAGTATGTTCACAGCGCATTCATGATGCAGGTGAACGACTATCTGCTCAAACCGCTGGACATTATCCGGTTTCAGGAAATGGTGCGGGAAATTTATCTTAAATATGAGAGCAGAAAGCAAAGCGGAAAAATTGATGCAATTTTTTATCAGTTCTTTCCGGACGAAATGCCGTCGCCGTCTGAAGTGTCTTTGCAGCTGCGGGATATTATGCTGTATATCCGGAAAAACATATCGAAGGATGTGTCTCTGCGAAGGCTGGAAACCGTTTTTCCCTTTTCGGAGACGTCTATCTGCAATATGTTCCGGGAGGAGACCGGCCAGACTTATCTTGACTATGTGAACTGGGTAAGGATGCGGTACGCGTTTGAGGCGCTGATCCTGGATACACACATAAACGTGAAGCAGATTGCACTGAATGTTGGATATTCCAATGAACGGCAGTTCTTCCGTGTTTTTAAAAACAGAACCGGAATATCACCGAACCAGCTGAGAGAGAGCTATGCCAGAAAATCATAAATGAACAAGAACCTAAAGGAGGGGGAAGCAAAAATGGCAGACAAAGTAAAAATTGGAATTATTGGATGCAGAGTGATTGCGAATGGGATACACGGCCCGGAATATGAACGGCTGAAGGACAATGCGGAGATGGTCGCGGCATGCGATCTGGATCCGGATGTGCTGAACCGCTTCTGTGACCGCTTTCATATCCCAAAACGGTATACGAAAATTGCAGATCTTTTGGCGGACGAGGAAGTTCAGGCAGTGGATATCTGCCTTCACAATAACTTCCATGCCCCGGTGGCGATCGAGGCCATGCGCCGCGGTAAGGATGTCTACTGTGAAAAGCCGATGGCCGGCACCTATGCGGATGCGCTGTCCATGCTGGAGGCATCCAAAACGTACGGACGCAAACTGCATGTACAGCTGGCAACGATTTATTCGGCCGGCACCTATGCGGCAAAGCAGCTGATTGACCATGGCGATCTGGGGCATATCTATCATATGCGTTCAACCGGGTTCCGCAGGAGGGGCCGTCCGTATGTAGACGGCTATGGCCAGAAGGAATTTGTCAACACGAGAACCGCAGGAGGAGGCGCGCTGATCGACATGGGGGTATACCATATCGCCCAGCTGATCTATCTGGCCGGGATTCCGACGCCGGAGAAATTCCTTGGCCGTACATTTCAGGAAATTCCCATGGATCCTTCGCGAAGGGAAAGTGCAAATTACGACGTGGAAGAGCTGGTGACCGGTATGGTGGATTTTGATAATGGGGTGAATATGGATCTGATTGAATCCTGGGCGATGAATCTGGATGGACTGGAATGCTCAAGCATCCTGGGTTCTAAAGGAGGAGTACGGCTGGATCCGTTCAGCTACCACTATACAAAGCATGACATCGTGTTCAACGCGACTATCGATACCCAGGATCTGGATTACCGGTCCGAAACCGTATATCCGGAAAGATCCTATTATCGTTCGAGCCAGGGACACTGGGTGGCTGCCCTTCAGGGAAAATGTGCGCTTTTACCTACGGCAGAGGTGGCGTTGCAGACACAGCTGGTTCTTGAAGGCCTGTATATGTCCAGCGCGCTGGGAAGACAGGTAACCCGTGACGAGGTCATTGCCGCGAGCAGGTCCAAAAACGTGGAGGTTGCCGGACTGTACGAATAGACAGCTTACAGAGTGAAGTATTCACTCGGAAATGGAGATTAGGATGAGTATCAGAAAATTTGCAGGCGTCACCTGGGCGTGGACGCCGATTCCGGAGGATATGCCGGAGGGAAAATCCGTCGAAAAAATCGCGGACAGCATCAAAGAGGCCGGATTCGAGGCAATTGATTTTCTGGGGACCCCGGAAGCGCTGGATACATATTTTACCAGAGAGGTTAGCCTGTCCATTGGAGAGCACATAAAAGAAATCGGGCTGGAGCCAAACGTATTC
>JAHZHG010000459.1 GCA_019420425.1 Clostridiales bacterium | reverse complement strand
GCTGACCGACTTTTCCCCTTCGATCTTGTGCGGGAAAAACATGGTAGGCGAATACCTTCCGTCTGCCTTTAGCGGATGGATATAGACGTCCCCGCCGATTTTGTACAGATCCAGAAGGCACTGGGTCGTCTCACGGATACGGGCAATTGTCTCAAAGGTATGGCGGTTCCGCATAATTGCAAAGTACGCCACCGTATCCAGCTCATAGAGATACGGGCAGGTCACCCGGAAAAAGTTGCCGATCATCAGGTCGGAGTACCAGAACTTCAGCAGCTCAGTCAGGCAGTCGAATACGTAGAACACCCGTCTCCCCTCTGCCTCGGCGATCTGGTGGATATTCGTGGCAAAGCGCTCAAAGCCCTCTCCTGCGTCTACCCGGTAGACGGTAATATCCTCCGCCTCCTCAAGCAGCTCCTGATGGCTGCCAAACCGTAAATAAACAATTCTCCGCTTATCCCTTCTGGCCTGCTCCACGTATGGACGTACAATCTCCAGATAGTCCTCCACGCTGTCCGTCTGCCACACTACGTTGTCCCCCATCCGCAGCATATCGATGGCGTGGTCGAATCCCGGAATACCTGTGCTTACCCGTTCATGTCGTTTCAATGCGGTCACCTCCTGTTTCTTCCTGATTTTCTTTTCTTTTTATTTTAAAAATGTGCTTCGCACATCCTCGCGACTTTTATCTGCCTCCCAGAAGCACATTTTTGCCGCGCCGGATGCATATTGCGCAGCAATAGAATACCTCATGCATCCGTGCGCATCCTGCCGGAGGCTTTTGCATCATAGGAAAATGCGAAGCAGTTTCCTATGATATGAATAACTGTCTGGAACAGCCTGCCGATGATCTGCCAGAAGGCCCTCTTCTCCCCACTGTCCAGCCGCCGGAAGCTCTCGATCATGGTGTGAAGCTTGAGAAACGGCTGTTTTGCCAGCTCATACACCGTCCTGGCCTTCGTGGAGCAAAGCAGCCCGTAGAGAATCTCCACAAATACCGAAATCTGCTCCCTGGTCAGGGAGTCGATCCAGGCATTGAGAACCGCCGCCTTCCTGCTGCTTCTCCTGCGCAGGTCCTGACGATAGACAAACCGCCCGTTCCGGATTTTCCAGTGCATCAGATCGTGCTGGGCCACACCCACATGATAGCTTTCCACCACCCGGTATTTGCGGTAATTGGCAAAGAGCATCCCAATCAGCGACTGCTCCGGCACAATCTTACAGAATCTGTCCTCAATCCGCCCAAACCCCGGCCTTTGGTAAAACTCCTTCTGCAGCCCCGGCCCGTCAAAGCTGTACACGCGGCGGATCCGCTGCTGCACGGCAGGCGGAGCGCCGGCGGCGGCGAATACCGCCAGATTTCCTCCCTTGGAGTGGCCGCCAAGGACAAGGCTTCCGCGGGTATACCTGGCCGCCCCCTTCAGATAGGCCAGCGCCAGGCGCTGGGCGGGAACCGAGGACATATAGCCCATATTGAAGTCCTCCTTCCAGCCCACCAGCGTCTCATCTGTGCCCCGGAAGGAAACAAACACGCTGGTCTCACCCAGAAAAAAGGTAACAGCGGCAAACTGGAGCTCCCGCTCCTGATCCACCCGCTCGACAAAGTAGTTGACCCGCACGCGGCGGTATCGAACGCTTTCCGACACGAGCCGGAAAATCTCCCGGTACATCGGGCCGAACACCGGATCCGAAAACATCCTCCCGGCATCGGGATGGGCCTTCAGCTCGTCCCATCCCCTGGCCTCTCTCCGGTTAAACCCCGGCACAATCCCCTCCAGCTTCAGGTACGACAGCTGGGAGAGCACAA
>JAHZHG010000458.1 GCA_019420425.1 Clostridiales bacterium | reverse complement strand
CGTACAGCCCCATGGGAATCAGCACAGAAATCAGCCATCCCGCAAAGCCAATCAAAGACAGGGCTGCCGCTGCCTGTATTCCCTGCTTCTGCGGAGGGACACAGGAGCAGCCCATCCGTCTCCGGATGCTGGAGCTGCCGAACTTCATCAGGATAAAGCTGATGCAGTAGCAAAAGGATGCCAGGTAAAAGTACGGCAGATATCGATAATACCAGGAAAACGGTGAGCGGTCACTGGCATACCCGCTGCGGCTGGCCAGGCTGACCTCGGCCTGCTCCTCCGTCGCCAGGCGCACCGCCCGTTCTACCGCCTCCTCCAGCCCATAATCGGCCGTCAGATACAGCTTCACGGTGTTCAGAAAATCATTGAGCTGATTATCCACAAAATATCCGTTGTAGGAGCCGGGAACCTTGGTTACCTCCAGTGCCTCTTCTCCCGAAAGCAGCAGCTCATCCGCATTCTCCGGTATACACACCACGTAGTCCAGCATTCCGTAATACATCTCCTCGGCCAGGTCGGACCGGTTCAGCGCCGCTATGCGCACCTCATGCTTTGCCGAGAGCATCTCCTCTATGCCCTTGGCCAGTATCCCGCCGTCCTCATCCACCACAGCAATATTCAGCCGTGTGGAGGCGAACAGGCTGCTCTCTTCCTTTCCCACAACGCTGCTGATGCCCAGCGTAAGTCCGACAAAAATACCGAAATACATGAAAAAGTAACCGATATTCTGCCGCATCACCAGCATATAGCCTTTAAATACTGTCATATCGTTCCCTCCTCACCGATAAAAAGGATACCACCAGAAGCACGGCACACATGGCCGCCAGGATCAGCAGATTCTGCGCGAGCCTTCCCGGATCGTCATAAACCGCCTGGCAGTAAAACGCATCACAGATCAGCGCCGCAGGATTCAGCCGGTTTACGATCGGACAGTACCGGTCTACCGCATACTTTACACTGGTGTTCATCATACCGGCCAGAAAACTCATGGCCATGGACCCGCCGACAAACAGCCCAATCTTGACGCCTTCCTTTAATCGGGTACTGCCCATGGCAATACCCAGACATACGCCGATCAGGCTTCCCATCCATGTGGTCAGCAGAATTTCTCCCGGACTGCCGCCCAGATCAATGTGGAGAACGAAATACAGATACCCTAATACGAGCAATACACAGACATATTGTACCAGAAAAGCCACAGCCATTTCAACCAGAATCATTTTCATCTTGTGCGTGGGCGTAATACATTTGCGCGCGCCCAGCTTTGAGGTGTTGGCCCTGGCCTGGATGCCCAGATACATTCCGCTGAATCCGCCATACAGGCAGGTCATGCCGATCAGCGCATAGAAAAATACCAGCACGTCGTCCATATTCCGGCCGCCCAGGGAAACCTCCCGGACAAAATTCTCCTGCGTCTCCAGCCGGCCAAGCACCGCCGGAAGCGAGGTCAGCCGGCCGTCGGCGAGCATTTCCTTCACCATCGCTGTCCGGCTGACATAAGCATCCAGAATCGATTCCAAAATGGACTCCTCTATCCCGCTTGCCCCTACAACAAGCTCCGGCTTCTCCTTCACCAGATAAATACCGACTACCTCATCCTCCTCCAGAAGCTGCTCCGCCTCCTGCTCATCTGCAAAGGTCAGCGTCAGCACGCTTCCGTCCAGGGACTGCAAAACCTCCTCCAGAACGGCATTCTCCTCCTGCTTTACGACAGCCGCCGGAATATTGTCCCAATGCTCTTCACCCAGATCGCCAAACGCAACATAAAACAGCGTACTCATGATCAGCGGAAACAGCAGCGTCCAGAAAATAA
>JAHZHG010000457.1 GCA_019420425.1 Clostridiales bacterium | reverse complement strand
GGTGGAGCTGATCACCCTGGTGACCACCCTGATCAAAAAGCTGGGCCTGAAGGATGCAAAGCTGCACATCAACAGCATCGGCTGCAAGAACTGCCGGAAAACGTATAACGAAGCCTTGCTGGCCTATTTAAAGGAGCACGAGGAGGGCCTGTGCCCGACCTGCCGGGAAAGAATGCAGAAAAATCCTCTGCGTGTCATCGACTGCAAGGTAGATACCTGCAAGGCCATTATCGCCGACGCACCGCGGACCATTGATTACCTGGACGACGAGTGCAGGGAGCATTTCGAAGAGCTCCAGGCCCTCTTAAACGAGCTGGAGATTCCCTATGAAATCGATACGGGAATTGTCCGCGGCCTGGATTACTATACAAAAACCGTATTTGAATTTGTCAACAGCGACGGCTTTACCCTCTGCGGAGGCGGGCGCTACGACGGCCTGATCCATGAGATCGACGAAAAGCAGGATATTCCTTCCGTAGGCTTTGGAATGGGAATCGAGCGTATCCTGTATTTTCTGGAGCAGGAGGGCGTGGAGCTGGAGCCCATGGAGCCGGTGGCCCTGTATGTGGGCATCCTCGGAAAAGAGGCAAAGGCAAAGGCGTACCGTCTTGTCAACGAAATCCGGAGCCACGGGATTATCGTGGAAACCGACTACATGGACCGCAGCGTAAAGGCCCAGATGAAATATGCAAATAAGATCGGAGCCAAAAAGACGGTGATCATCGGATCGGACGAGCTGGAGAAAAACGAGGCTTCCGTCAAGGACATGGAAACGGGAGAGCAGACGGTAGTGGCCCTGGATAAGATTCCGGAGCTGTTTGCGTAAATGTGCTAGTCCCGGGGAGCCGGTTAAAAGGCGCCCTGCTGGAATATAGATTGGAGGAGAAAAGATGGCAGAAGCGATGAAGGGACTGAAACGGTCCCACAGATGTACCGAAGTGTCCACTGCCAACATCGGCGAAACAGTCACGGTGATGGGCTGGGTACAGAAGAGAAGAAACCTGGGAAGCTTGATTTTTGTAGATCTGAGGGACCGTTCCGGGCTGCTTCAGATTGTATTTGATGAAAACGATATCGGAACCGCCGGCTTTGAAAAGGCGGGAACCCTGCGCAGCGAGTTTGTTATCGCTGTTGTGGGCCGTGTGGAGGCCCGCTCCGGCGCAGTAAATGAGAACCTGAAAACCGGAGAAATCGAGATCCGCGCAACAGAGCTGCGGATTCTCTCCGAGGCGGAAACACCGCCCTTCCCCATTGAGGAAAACAGCCAGACCAAGGAAGAGCTGCGTCTGAAATACCGCTATCTGGATCTGCGCAGGCCGGATCTGCAGCGCAACCTGATGCTGCGCAGCAAGGTGGTTACCGCTGTCCGCAAATTTATGACGGATGAGGGATTCCTGGAGATCGAAACCCCGATCCTGATCAAGAGTACGCCGGAGGGAGCCAGAGACTATCTGGTGCCGAGCCGTGTGCACCCGGGCAATTTCTACGCACTGCCCCAGTCTCCCCAGCTGTTCAAGCAGCTGCTGATGTGTTCGGGCTACGACCGTTACTTCCAGATTGCCAAATGCTTCCGCGACGAGGATCTGCGCGCAGACCGCCAGCCGGAGTTTACCCAGATCGATATGGAGCTGTCCTTTGTGGACGTGGATGATGTCATTGACGTAAACGAGCGCCTGCTGGCCTACATTTTCAAAGAAGGCATCGGCATCGACGTGCCCCTGCCTATTCCGCGGATTACCTGGCAGGAGGCGATGGACCGTTTTGGCTCCGACAAGCCGGACACCCGTTTCGGCATGGAGCTGGTGAATGTATCTGAGCTGGTGAAGG
>JAHZHG010000456.1 GCA_019420425.1 Clostridiales bacterium | reverse complement strand
GTGGATGCAATTGCCTGCAGAATACCTACGGACGCCGAGGAGCTCTGCAGGATTGCCGTAACGCCCGCGCCCAGCAGGACGCCCAGCACCGGATTGCGGAACATGGTAAACAGTGAACGGAACTGCTCCGACTCACGCAGCGGAGAGAGCGCGCTCTCCATCGTCGTCATACCAAAGAATAAAATGCCCAGCCCCATCAGGATAGAGGCTACGTCCTTATGCTTCTTTTTCTTGGAACAGAGCAGAATAAATGCCCCTACAGCGATGACAATCGGCGCAAAGCCTGTTGGCTTTAGCAGGGAAACCCAGGTGGCCGAGCCTTCCATGTCGCCCAGACGCAGAATCTGGCCGGTCACGGTCGTACCGATATTGGCGCCCATGATTACCGGGATGGTCTGCACCAGCTTCATGATGCCGACATTGACAAAGCCCACCAGCATAATCGTCGTGGCCGCCGAGCTTTGGATAATGGCGGTAACGCCGGTTCCCAGGGCCAGGCCCTTCCATTTGTTGTTGGTCAGTTTCTCCAGCGTCTTTTCCAGACTGGCGCCGGCAAGCCTCTGCAGGGATTCTCCCAGCAGGTTCATTCCATACAGGAAGAGGCCGATTCCTCCAAGTAGCGTAATGATCATCTGCACGTTCATATCCTCCATATCATCGGGACGTATTTTCTGGCATCCTACGGCTCCTGCCTGCGCAGGATATCGTAGCGGTCAAGGCGTATGCCCAGATCTATCCAAAGTATCTGTTTGGGATGAGGGGCGCTCTCCTGGGGTATCCCCTCCGCATCGGTAATCCCCAGGACCTTTACTTCCCGGTTATCTCCGCACGGCTTCATCACTTCGATGGTTTCCCCTACGGAAAACTTGTTTTTCTGCTCGATCTGATAGAGATAACCACTTTCGGTCCGCTTCTCGTCTCCCACGATGCCCAGATACGTATATTCCTTTATATAGGTATTGCTGTCGTATATCTGCGCGCGCTCATCCGGCCTGCCATAAAAAAATCCGGTGGTAAACTGCCGGTAGGTACAGCTGCTGATCTGGTGTTTATACCAGTCCATGTTCGCTTCATACAGCTTCGGATCCTTTTGATAATCGTCCAGCGCCCTTCGGTAGGTTCTGGCCACCGCTGCCACGTACAGGGCGGTTTTCATCCTGCCCTCCACCTTTAGGCTGTCGATTCCCGCTTCAATCAGATCCGGGATATGTTCAATCATGCACAGATCCCTGGAATTAAAAATATAGGTTCCGCGCTCATTTTCATACACCGGAAGATATTCTCCCGGCCTGGTTTCCTCTACCACTGCGTATTTCCAGCGGCAGGGATGGGTACAGGCGCCCTGGTTGGCGTCCCTCCCGGTAAAATAGTTGCTGAGCAGACACCGGCCGGAATAAGAGATGCACATTGCTCCGTGCACAAAGCTCTCGATCTCCATGTCCTCCGGGATTTTCTGCCGGATTTCCCGGATTTCCTCCAGGGAAAGCTCTCTGGCGCTGACCACACGCTTTGCGCCGAGGCCGTACCAGAACCGGTAGGTCTCATAGTTGGTGTTGTTGGCCTGGGTGCTGATATGGATCTCTATGTCCGGACAGACCCGCCTGGCGACGGAAAACATACCCGGATCAGAAATAATCAGCGCATCCGGCCCGACTTCCTTCAGCTCAGAAAAATACCGGGCCGCATCCGCAAGATCCCGGTTATGCGCCAGTATATTTGCCGTGACGTATACCTTTACGCCACGCGCATGGGCAAAGGCGATGCCCTCCCGCATTTCTTCCATGGAAAAGTTTTTGGCCTTGGCCCGCAGGCCAAAGGCTTCACCGCCGATATATA
>JAHZHG010000455.1 GCA_019420425.1 Clostridiales bacterium | reverse complement strand
ATTGGCTGAAGCGGGTTTCCTTTTCTAAAAAAAATCTCATTTTTCTAAAGAATGTATTATTTTTTTCTCATAACCCTGCCTTTATAATTAGCTTAACAAATCAATCAGAGGAGGTTTATGATGAAAAAGAAATTGATCAGCGCACTTCTGTGCACGGCGCTTGGTATGGGACTGGCCGCGAACTGCGGACTGGCGGCCTTTGCTTCCGAGGGAGAGAAAACGACCGTGCGCATGACCTACTGGAACAGTGAGGATACGATCCAGGCTATGCTGGATTATCTGGCAGAGGCAGTGCCGGATGTGGAAATCGAGTTCCAGTTCATCGACAATTCCAATTATGACACGATTGTGGATACCCAGCTTTCCGCAGAGGAAGGCCCGGATATCATCTGCGAGTCCCCCGGATCTGCATTGAAGCATGCCAGACTGGGCTATCTGGAGCCGCTGAATGACCTGGGCGCAAAGTATTCCAGCGCGGGTACAAGCGTATATTCCTATGACGGAAACATATATGCGCTGCCGGGAATCAGCTGGTTCGAAGGAATCTATTATAACAAGGCGATCTTCGAGGAGAACAATATTGCTTTGCCCAAGACCTTTGATGAGTATATCTCTGTATGCAAGCAGTTTGAGGAGCTTGGGATTACTCCGCTGGCGGCAGGCCTGAAGTCCTGGGAGCCGATGCTGAAGAACTCAATGGCATTTGTCGCTGCAGAGTATCTGTCCACCGAGGAGGGCAAGTCCTTTGGCGAGCAGTACAGAAACGGTGAGGTTACGCTGGATGGAACCTGGAACACCTATCTGGAGAAATGGTCTGAGATGATTTCCGAGGGCGTTTATACTACGGATATGACCGGCATTGACCATGATCAGGCTCTGGAGCAGTTTGCAACCGGACAGGCCGCCATGTTCTGCTCCGGCCCGTGGGATCTGGATACGATCACCAGCAAAAATCCGGATTTACAGATTGATATGATGCCCTTCTATGGAACAAGCGAGAGCGACGGCTGGCTGATCGGCGGCCCGGGCTGCGGATTTGCCGTAAACGCAAATGCGGAGAATAAGGAAGCAGCCATGAAGATCGTAGAGGCCATTTCTACCGTGGAAGGCCAGGCCGCAATGTGGGAGAACAATCAGGGCGGTTCCTCATATCTGGAGGGCGCAAGCTTTGACCTGCCTGAGGTATACGTAGGGGCGGCAAAGGCTCTGGCGGCAGGAAATGTATACTGCCCGTGGAATGAATGGGGCGCGGCGGCGCCTGCCCATGAGACCTATGGAACGGAGATGCAGTCCTATCTGCTGGGCGAGCAGGATCTGAGCGCAACTCTTCAGAACGTGGATGCCGCGGTTCAGGAATTATTAGAAAAATAGTACGTCTGGAAAATAAGTAACGATCAGGTGCCTCAGGTGTCAGAAATGGCGCTGAGGCACTTTTTATGCGCATTTTCCGCATGAGACAAAAGGAGAAGAGCAAAATGACGAAAAAAAAGAAAATGGATGTGAATTCGCTGGGAAAATATTTTCTGTTTTTTATTCTCCCGGCCCTGGTAATCTATCTGGTGTTCAGTATCCTGCCTTTTGTTTACACCGTGTTTTACAGCTTCACGGACTATACGGATATGAATCCCGTGGATTTAGGCTTTGTGGGGCTGAAAAACTACCTGAAGGTATTTGATACTCCGGTCATGCTTAAGGCCATTACCAACTCGGTAATCTATGCCATTTTGCTGACCACCTTCCAGACCGTTCTGGCTTTGCCGCTGGCAGTCGTGCTGAACAAGAAGCTGAAAACCCGGAACCTGCTGCGTGCGGTTTTCTTTTTCCCGGCAGTATTCAGCTCGCTGATCATCGGCTATC
>JAHZHG010000454.1 GCA_019420425.1 Clostridiales bacterium | reverse complement strand
GCATCCGCTGGCAAACATCGTGGCCATAGACTATGACCCAGGGGCCAGCGAGGTAAACCAGCTGAACCGGATTAAGCTGATGCTGTCCACCGCCCAGAAAAATTTGAATGCATAAAAACATGCCGTCGTAAAAAACCGCCTGCCCAGAGAGCTCATCCGGCTCTCCGGCAGGCGGTTTTCAACATTTTTCTGAACCTGCTCCAGATAACGGCAGGCCTCCTTCTCCTGATGCTTATCCGGCTGCCTTGTCTCCGCATATCTATACAGCTTATGATACTTCATTTCGTTTGTTTTTTCAACAGCAAATTGTCTATGTAAACAATTTGTGTCATCCGGATAGTTAAAGAAAAAAACTGCGGACATACCGCAGCTTTTTCTTTAACTATCCTCGATCTGCCAGTCAATCGGCGCAACGCCGTGGCTTTCCAGAAATGCATTTGTCTGGCTGAAGGGGCGGCTGCCGAAAAAGCCGCGAAATGCAGAAAGCGGGCTGGGATGCGGGGCTTCCAGGATCAGGTGTCTGGGGTTGTTCAGCATGGAATGTTTCATCTGTGCAGGGCGTCCCCAGAGGATGAACACGATCGGCCGATCCACCCCATTCAGGATACGGATGGCGGCATCGGTAAACTCCTCCCAGCCGATTCCTCTGTGGGAATTGGCCTGATGGGCGCGTACGGTCAGTACCGTATTCAGCAGGAGGACGCCCTGCCGCGCCCATTTGGTCAGGCAGCCGTTATTGGGGATACGGCAGCCGCAGTCATCGTGAAGCTCCTGGTAGATGTTCGCCAGGGAGGGCGGGATTTCCACACCCGGACGCACGGAAAAGCAGAGGCCGTGGGCCTGGCCCTCGCCGTGGTAGGGATCCTGTCCCAGGATCACTACCTTTACCTCGCTCAGCGGGGTGAAAGCAAATGCATTGAAAATATCATCCGCCGGAGGGAAAACACGTCTTGTCCGGTACTCCTCGTTCACTTTTTTGTATAGTTCTGCATAATATTTTTTGCTAAACTCCGGCTTCAGCGGAGCCAGCCAGTCATTGCTGATTGCTGCCATGCTTTACCTCCTGTATATTGTTCCCGCGCTACTGTTTGTTCAGTCAGGGGACATTGAAGTGTATTATCCAGAACTAGTATACCCCGCCCCTCCACCCTCGTCAACTGCCGGCTGTTTTTTTCGACAGAAAGAGCGCCCTGCCCTCTGTCTGTACCGAGGAACAGCGCGCCCTTCTCTTATATATGCCGGTTTAAAAAATCTGCAATCAGCTGTTTTACTTCTTCCTTAATGAATGGCCGGTCTGCGTGGTCGGCACCCTCGATCAGGTACAGATCCGCCTCGTTTCCCGCATCCTCCAGCGCCTTATACAGGGCCTCGCTGTGCTCCTTGGGCACCAGGCTGTCTGCCGTACCGTGCAGAAGCAGACAGGGCGGCAGCCCTCCTTTCACCAGTGCGGTCAGATTCGGATAGTTTTCCGCATCCTCCGGAATATTTACCCGCTTGCGATCCGGCACAATCCATTCCATCTCTACACAGGGATACCAGGCAACCACTGCCTGAACCTCGCTGGAGTACTCCGGATATGTGCCATTATCATACTCCTTTGCCTCACCGGTCATTCCCGTCAATACGCTTAAGTATCCGCCTGCCGATTCTCCCATAACCGCTATCCGGTTCGGATCGATATGAAATTCTTCTGCATGGGCCCGGATGAAGCGGATCGCCTCCTTGATATCGGTCAGCTGGTCCGGAAATCTGGTCAGCTGGATTACGCTGTAATCCACGGCAGCAACCGCAAAGCCCTGTTTGGCGAAATAAACCAGCTCAGGCATCCATACATTTCTGTCCACCTCTGCGAAGGATCCTCCGCAGAGCCAGAT
>JAHZHG010000453.1 GCA_019420425.1 Clostridiales bacterium | reverse complement strand
GATGCTGCAGGCCCTTGTAGGTTTTCATATCCGTTCCGCTGGAAATACTGCTGTACAGCGTCTGCGCCACATAGGCATCCGGCTCAGGCCGGGTCAGACGGATCTCCCTCAGCCTGGCCTGATGGGGACGCTCAATCACCACCGCACGGGTTGTCTCATAATCCAGATAGCTTTTTTCCTGCATTTATGCTCTCCTCCATTTCTCCAACGCAGCCAGGCTGGCTCTGCAGCCCGCTTCAATGGTCTCTGTTTTTTCATATTCAATCAGATATGGCCCCGAATAGGACTCACTTTCAGACAGGAAAGCCGGAATATCCCAGATTCCCCCGCCCACCGCTGCCGGATCCAGGTGGCCGGAGGGCAGACGGACAAAGTTTTTCAGGTGCATATAGCCGATCCTGTCCTCCAAAAGGCGGTACAAAGCCGGCAGATCCGTCTCTCCCGCCGCCGCCAGATTCGCCGGATCAAAGACAAAGGCCACCGTTGGGCGGATTTCCTTAAGCAGCCGTTCCAGCGCCTCTCTGTCCGTGGTCACGGAAGGGAAATGCTCCACGCCATCCGCGTATCCGTTCACTCCTCCGTGGGTCTCAATGGCCAGAACCACGCCCTGATCCGCCGCGAAATCCGCCGCCTCGTTGATTGCGCGGATCATCCGCTCCCACCGTTCCCCCGTAACCTCCGCTGCCGGAGAAAATCCGGCAAAAATGCGCAGATATCGGATCTTCGCTTTGCGGCAGATGGCAATCACCGCTTTTACCTTATCAATCTGTCCCCGGATTTCTGCCGGCTCCACCGTAAAATCGTTTCCCGTGGCCGCGCACCACAGGCCGATTCCATACTGCGCATACAGCGCACTTACTTCCCGTATACGCGCTTCCCCGGCATCCGCCGGCAAATCCCCGGGCGCATTCGCAATGCCCAGCTCCAGGCTGGAAAAGCCCAGCGTCCGGCAGATCCTTAGCTGCTCCTCAAGCTCCAGCTCCCGGAATCCCCAGGCCGCCGCTCCAAGCTCTCTTTCTTTTCTCATTCTCTGCCTCCTTATCCCTTCACCGCTCCGGCAACCAGGCCCTCAATCAAATATTTCTGAAAGACCAGGTAAATCAGCACGATGGGGATGCAGACGATCACTGCCCCGGCAAAGGCGGTTACGTAATCGGTCTGCAGCGAACCGTTTACCACGGAATACAGTCCCACAATAATCGTCCGGTTTTCCTTTTTGCTGATCACCGTAAACGCCAGAACAAACTCGTTCCACACCCACATGAACTGGTACAAAAGCACGGTAGCCAGGGACGGCTTTGCCAGGGGAAGGGCGATTTTTCGATACAGATCCAGCTCTGACGCTCCGTCGATCTGGGCCGCCTCATACAGCTCGTAGGGGATTCCCGCGAAAAAGCCCTGCATGACAAATACCGCAAAGGGCAGGCCGCCTGCAATGTACGTCAGGATCAGTCCGGCATGGCCGCTGTCCAGCCCCAGCTTTCTTAGCATAATCACTATGGGGAAAATGATCATTCCGGTGGAAATCGTCTGTCCCACCAGCATGTACATCAGCACGATTTTTCCGGCCTTCAGACGGTAGCGGCTGATCGCAAAGGCCACCATAGACGCCAGGAAAATCATAAAGATCAGGGATACTGCCGTAATAAACACACTGTTTTTCAGCAGCAGGGAAAAGTCCGCCTTCTCCCACGCTTTCACGTAATTCGACCACTGGAATACCTCAGGCAGGCTCCATGGCCTCGTCATCATCTCTTTTCGGGTTTTCAGCGAAGAAACGACGACCCAGATAATCGGAACCAGGGTGGTGACTGCCAGAAGGGCGAGTACCACACCCACAACTCCTTTTGTAACTGCTTTTTTCATCCTTTCTTCACCACTCAATCAT
>JAHZHG010000452.1 GCA_019420425.1 Clostridiales bacterium | reverse complement strand
GGATTCTGCAGGCGTTTACTGACCGGGGCCTGAACGTGGCGTCGTTTAAATGCGGGCCGGATTATATCGATCCCATGTTTCATTCCCGGGTCATCGGCACGCCGTCCTGGAACCTGGACCCGTTTTTTACGGGGGAGGATACCCTGCGGTACCTCTTCGCCCGGCATGCGGCAGAGGCACAGCTCTCCGTGATGGAGGGGGTAATGGGCTACTACGACGGCCTGGGCGGAACCACTGACCGGGCCAGCGCATATGATCTGGCCAGAATCACCGGCACGCCCGTAATCCTGATTGTAAACACCAAGGGCATGAGCCTGTCCCTGGGCGCGTTAATCAAGGGCTTCACCGAATACCGGAGGGACAGCCGCATCCGCGGCGTGATTCTGAACCAGATGTCTCCTATGCTGTATCCCCGGGTAAAAGAGCAGCTGGAACGGGAGCTTCCCATCCGGGTATATGGCTATGTGCCAAAGCTGGAGCACCTGGATCTCTCCAGCCGCCACTTAGGACTCGTGCTTCCGGAAGAGGTGCCGGGCCTTAAGCAGCAGCTAAAGGAGCTGGCCGGTGTGCTGGAAAAGACGCTGGAGCTGGACGCGCTGCTTTCTCTGGCCGCGGAGGCTCCGGAAATCTCCGGAAAAAATCCGGCGGCTGGCTGGAAAGCTGCAGGAACATGCCGGATTGCCGTGGCCAGAGACGATGCATTCTGCTTCATCTATCCCGACAATCTGCAGCTTTTGGAGGAACTGGGCGCCGAGCTGGTCTATTTCTCGCCGATGCACGACCGGACACTGCCGGACGCGGACGGCCTGCTGCTGTACGGCGGCTATCCGGAGCTTCACGGCAAAGAACTGGAAGCCAACACGGAAATGCTGAACCAGATAAAAGCCGCCATAGACGGCGGAATGCCCTGCATGGCAGAGTGCGGCGGCTTTATGTATCTCCATGAGGAGATGGAGGACATGGACGGCACAGTACGCAAAATGGCCGGAGTAATCCCCGGAAAAGCCTTCAAAACCCCGCGCCTTACCCGGTTCGGCTATGTCACCCTGACCCCGAACAAGGCGCAGCTGCTGGGGATGGATGTGGGAGAGCTGCCCGCCCATGAGTTCCACTATTTTGACAGCACCGCCTGCGGAGACAGCTTCCACGCGAAAAAACCGATTGGCTCCCGCGGCTGGGACTGCATCTGGGGAGAAAAGCGGCTGATCGCCGGCTTCCCCCATCTGTACTACTACGGGAACCCGCGGATCGCCGCGCGCTTCCTGGAGGGCTGCACAGCCTACAAAAAAGAGAAGAGGACATCCACATGAGCAACAGTTTACAATGGCTGATTCCCGTGGCAGGCGGCTTTCCGCTGGCTCTGCTGGTCGGCGATCCCCACTGGCTGTACCATCCGGTACGCCTGATCGGAAAGCTGATTACCCTGCTGGAAAACCTGCTGAGAAAGCGGTTCCCCGCCGGAGAAAAGGGAGAGCTGGCGGCCGGAGGGGTATTCGCCTTTCTGGTAGTCGTGATAACTGCGGCAGTTACCGCAGCAGTCATGACCCTGGCCCGGTGGATCCATCCTTATGCCGGGCTGGCGGTAAATACCATACTGGCCTACCAGCTTTTGGCCACCCGCTCCCTGCGGGATGAATCCATGAAGGTTTATCAGGAGCTGAGAAAAGGCGATCTCCCCGCCAGCCGCAGGGCAGTCTCCATGATCGTAGGCAGAGATACCGAAAACCTGACCATGGAGGGCGTAACCAGGGCCGCAGTAGAAACCGTAGCAGAAAACGCCTCCGACGGGGTAATTGCCCCGCTGCTCTATCTGGTCGTCGGCGGCCCATGCCTGGGCTTTGCCTATAAGGCGGTAAACACGATGGATTCCATGGTCGGCTACAAAAACGACC
>JAHZHG010000451.1 GCA_019420425.1 Clostridiales bacterium | reverse complement strand
GCTGATTATCTGCGGCGGCAGCGCCACCGACCTCCCGGTACAGACGCCAAAATATGCAAAGCTCTTTAATGTCGTGGACAGCTTCGACACCCATGCGCGGATTCCCGAGCATTTTGCCAATGTGGATGCGGCGGCAAAGGCCTCCAATCATGTGGGCATCATTTCCGTAGGCTGGGATCCAGGCATGTTCTCTCTGAACCGGATGTATGCCAACGCCATCCTGCCGGAGGGCAAGGACTACACCTTCTGGGGCAAGGGCGTAAGCCAGGGCCACTCTGACGCCATCCGCCGTATCCCCGGCGTAAAGGACGGCAAGCAGTATACGATTCCCGTGGAGTCTGCCCTGGAGCAGGTAAGAAGCGGAGCCACCCCCGATCTGACCACCAGAGAAAAGCATACGAGAGAATGCTTTGTCGTCCTGGAGGAGGGCGCTGACGCGGCCAAAGTAGAAGAAGCCATCAAAACCATGCCCAACTACTTCGCCGACTATGACACCACCGTACACTTCATCAGCGAGGAAGAATTAAAGCAAAACCACAGCGGTATCCCCCACGGCGGCTTTGTGCTGCGCAGCGGCGCCACCGGCTGGGAAAAGGAGAATCATCATCTGATCGAGTACAGCCTGAAGCTGGATTCCAACCCTGAATTCACCTCCAGCGTAATCGTTGCCTACGCAAGGGCTGCCTGCCGCCTCGCTGCCGAAGGACAGACCGGCTGCAAAACCGTATTTGACATTGCGCCGGCATACTTAAGTGCAAAAACCGGCGAGGAGCTGCGCGCGACCATGCTCTAAGTTTTTATCTTTACGGGAGCCGCTGGTTGACTAGGATTACGCGCTTCACGGCGTTGAAGAGGAGAAAGATTGACGGAGGAAAAGATGACAAAACTGCTGCTGGTAGAGGACGACCCGTCCATTGTAGAGAATCTGACGGACTTTTTATGCGGCGAGGGATTTGCCCTCCGTGCAGTGGACGGCCAGCAAAAGGCCATCGACTGTCTGGAAAGCGAGCGGTTTGACCTGGTGCTTTTAGACATTTCCCTGGCCCAGGGAAACGGCTACGCCGTCTGTGCCGCAGTCAAGGCAAAGACGGATCTGCCGGTGATCTTTCTGACTGCCTCAGGGGATGAGTTTAGCGTGATTACCGGGCTGGATATGGGGGCGGATGATTATGTCAGCAAGCCCTTCCGCCCCCGTGAGCTGCTCTCCCGGATCAGAAGCGTGCTGCGGCGAAGCGGTAAGACACAGTCCCTGCTGGAAATCGGACAGGTCCGCGTAGATACCGTCCGGGCGCTGGGCTAGAAGTGATAAGGGAGCCTGCATTAAGCGGGCAAGATATAACAGCAGTCTGCTGGATGCAAATGTAACGGAGCCGGGGGATGATTATGAAAATCTCGCAGAGACGTATGTTATTTTTATTACAGAGAATGATGTACTGAAAGCGGGACTGCCTATTTATCACATAGACCGGACAATTAAAGAAACTGGTGTGGTATTTGGGGATGGAGCGCATATCGTATATGTAAATTCCCAGATAAAAGATGAAACGGAACTTGGTAAACTGATGCATGATTTTTCCTGCACGGATGCGAAAGATATGCACTATAAGATTTTAGCTGATCGGGTACGTTATTTCAAAGAAGATGCAAAAGGAGTGGAAGCTATGTATAGAGCCATGGAGGATATGAGAAAAGAGGCCGCTGCTGAACAAAATATACTTACTCTGCTTGAAACACTTCGTAATCTGATGAAGAATTTAGGCTGGACAGCAGAGCAGGCAATGACAGCTATGGGGGTTTCCGATTCAGAAAAAAGTATTCTTATTAAAAGGATTTAGTGAATCATCAATAGGCCGATCAAAGCTCAAAATGATATGCTCCCCTTATGGTAGACAGATAAAATAATAAAACTGTCACTATAA
>JAHZHG010000450.1 GCA_019420425.1 Clostridiales bacterium | reverse complement strand
GTGGAGGGGCGTATAGACAATCTTTAAGTCCTTCTTTACCTGGTCGATGGCATCCTGATGGATAACCTGACTCTTCAGCTCTGCGATGAAGGCGTCGTCGATCTCTGCGCCGATCACCTGGTAAAGGCCCTTGGCCTCGGCCTCGGCTTTGTCCATGGTCTTGGTGGCGCTGTAGTCAGTCACCTTCTTTACCTCAGCCATGATGCCGGTATCGTGAGGCGGGGTAATCTGTGCGCCGTCCTCCCAGTATACCTTGTATCCGTTATATTCCGGCGGGTTATGGCTGGCGGTGATGTTGATGCCGGCAACGCAGTTCAGCTTTCTTACGGCAAAAGAAAGCTCGGGGGTGGGACGCAGGGACTCAAATACATATGCCTTGATTCCGTTGGCTGCCAGACAAAGGGCTGCCACATCGGCAAATTCCGGGGACATTCTCCGGGAATCATAGGCGATGGCTACGCCCTTGTCCTTCTTGCCTACGCCTGCAATGTAGTTAGCCAGTCCCTGGGTGGCCTTGCGTACCACGTATTCGTTCATCCGATTGGTTCCTGCGCCGATAATTCCGCGAAGTCCGGCGGTGCCGAACTCCAGATCTGCGTAGAACCGTTCCTTTATCTCTTTTTCATCATTTTCGATTGCTTTCAGTTCTGCCTTTGTCGCCTCGTCAAAGCAGGGGTTTGTCAACCATTCCTCATACATTTTTTTGTAATCCACTTTTCATACCTCCTGAGTATTTTCCTATCCGCCGCGGGGCAGACAGCCTATAGCAAAATTATATACCAGATCCACGCAAATGAAAATGTTTATTCCAGAAAATTCAAAAATTCTTTTCGCTTTTTCTGCTGGGATATCAGGTTTTCCAGCTTCTCCAGATGCTTATCCGGTATCCACGCCTTTCTGCTGTTGTAGTAGTAGTTCGCCAGCTTCCAGAATTTGTCCGGGTAGGCAAGCAAAAGCTTCAGCATCGTGCGCTCCTCCCGGGAAACGCGGCGGATCCGGTCATATTCCTCCAGCATAATCATCCCCATGCGGAGGGACCAGTTCTGCTTTTCCAGGATTTTGCGCATAAACTGGTACAAATCCGTGATCGGATATCCGCCCCTGCACTTTTCAAAGCCAATGGTGGCCGTGCCGGAATCGGTGAGAAGCACGTGATGGTGGTCATAGTCGCCATGGCACAGGAGCCGCGTCTCCTGTTCCCCTTCCTCTGCGTCCTCCAGCCGGGCCAGGGCATTCCGGGTTTCCTCTGCCTCTGCAAAAAATTCGGAAAAGCAGCCGAGGAACTTCAGCTCAAAGTTATTCTTCGGATCGCGCCGGCGGATAAAGGTGCGCACCTTTTTCAGCTCCCGTGTCTTTTTTTCGTAGTCAAGGGCGAGTCCCTGTCTGGGATAGGGAAGCTCCTCTTCCGCTGACCAGAGCAGTACACGATGGAGGCGGGCCAGATTCTGCACGCTCCGGCGGATATCGGTTTCCGACGCGGTGTCGCACTCCCTCCCGGGAAACCAGTCCTTAAGTACATACGGGATTTCATCCTTGTCCCTGGAAACCAGGCTGCCCTCCCGGTTCGCTATCACCATATCCACCTGTTCATAACCGCCGTCTCTTACCTGCTGCAGCACCTGGTTCAAAAAGACCAGGCGTTTCTCGGATCCCGTACATTCGCAAAGCAGCTTCAGGCCCTGGTCCGTCTCGCATATGTACGAACCGCGGCCGCGTCTTGTATGGTAAACCTGCAGGTCATACTGCTCCAGCACCGCCAGGCTTCTTTCATTCATTCTGATCCCCCCGTTCTGATGTTCCCTCTATCATATGTGGGGGTGTGGGAAATTATGTTTGAGGGGGTGGGAATTTATACAGATGCGAATTTATGTGAATGCGAATTAAGGACGCCCCGAGCGGCAGCGTATGCCCTGCAAGACACGGCGAATTTGGGGCTTT
>JAHZHG010000045.1:12459-12666 GCA_019420425.1 Clostridiales bacterium | reverse complement strand
TACGCCGGAGTATTTCTTTATAGCGTCTACCATGGTGATGCGTTCAAAGGGCTGGCCCAGATCCATCTCTACGCCGTTGTACACGATCTTTGTGGTGCCCAGAACCTCCTGGGCGACGTAGCGGTACAGGTTTTCGGTCAGATCCATCATTCCGTTGTAGTCAGTGTACGCCTGGTACAGCTCCATCAGCGTGAACTCCGGGTTGTG
>JAHZHG010000045.1:11417-12449 GCA_019420425.1 Clostridiales bacterium | reverse complement strand
CCTACGATCAGACGCTTTAGGTATAATTCCAGGGAGATGCGCAGCTTTAAGTCCTCGTTCAGCGCGTTGAAATGGGTCTCAAAGGGTCTGGCTGCAGCGCCTCCGGCATTGGATACCAGCATGGGGGTCTCTACCTCCATGAAGCCCTGGCCGTCCAGATAGCGGCGGATTGCGCTGATGATCTTTGAGCGCTTGATGAAGGTGTCCTTTACCTCCTCGTTCATGATCAGGTCTACGTAGCGCTGGCGGTAACGCAGATCGGTGTTGGTCAGTCCGTGATATTTTTCCGGAAGAATCTGAAGGCTCTTGGAAAGCAGCAGTACCTCGGAGGCATGGATGGAGATTTCTCCGGTCTTGGTGCGAAATACCTCTCCCTTCAGACCTACGATATCGCCGATATCCATTTTTTTGAAATCTTTGTAAGATTCTTCACCAATGCTGTCTCTGGCTACATAGGACTGGATGTTGCCCTGCAAATCCTGGATGTTGCAGAAGGATGCTTTACCCATCACACGCTTGGACATGATTCTGCCGGCAACGGATACGCTGCTGCCCTCCAGAGTCTCAAAATTGTCCTTGATTTCCTGGCTGTGATGCGTTACGTCATATTTTACCTGTTCAAACGGGTTTTTGCCGTTTGCCTGAAGCTCCGCCAGCTTCTCGCGGCGGATTTTCAGCAGCTGATTTACGTCCTGTACCTGCGTATTCTTGTTCTGCTCTGCCACTTTCTTCTCTCCTTACTCTTACCTGTTGTTTTTCATCCTTAGGATGACGCCTTAGGATAAGGTTTTCTGGATCTCCAGAACCTTGTACTGTAAAATGCCGGCCTGGGTTTCCACGTCCACCGTCTCTCCCACACCTCTGCCGATCAGTGCCTTACCCACCGGAGATTCGTTGGAGATCTTGCCCTTCAGGCTGTTGGCCTCGGAGGAGCCGACGATACGGAATTCCATTTCCTCTTCAAATTCCATGTCGAATACCTTTACGGTACATCCGACATTAATTTTGTGTACATCAACCTCATCCTCTACA
>JAHZHG010000045.1:9329-11407 GCA_019420425.1 Clostridiales bacterium | reverse complement strand
TTGAGGATTTTTTCGATCTCCTCGATTCTGGCTTCGATGTCTCTCTGCTCATCCTTGGCTGCATCGTATTCGGCGTTCTCAGAAAGGTCTCCCTGCTCTCTGGCCTCTTTAATCTTGCCGGCTACCTCTTTACGTTTTACTACCTTTAAATCATGCAGCTCTTCCTCCAGAGCGCGGAGTCCTTCGTACGTAAGTAAATTTTTCTTTGCTTCCATAATAATATACCCTCTTCACTTTTTGATCTTAATGTCTGTGTCTGACGATCGTAATATTATATCCCATGAATATTCCAATGTCAAGAAAAACGCCTTTTTTTCAATGTTTTGCCGGTTAAATGCGTGCGGTTCATTCCGCAGCCGGCGCCTGCCGCCCTTCCATGGGAAGTTCACCCACCAAGCCTGGAACGCCTCCGGAATCATGCTCTTCCGCAGTCCGCCAGCTAGTGCTCGTTCCGGAAATGAGCGGTCCCTTAATTGCTCCAGTCCTCCAGCAGTTTTATCAAATCCTCGAAATGCTCCAGCGAATTTGTCCGTTCACGCAGACGCGCGGAGTGGGGATAGCCGGAAGTATACCAGGCAATATGCTTGCGCATCTCCCTCATGCCAATCAGCTCTCCCTTTTCCTCGATTTGCAGCTTAGCGTGGCGCAGCATCATCTGCTTCAGCTCTGCAAAGGACGGACGCGCTGTTTCCTTTCCGGTGCGCAGATACTCCGTGACTTCCCGGAAAATCCAGGGATTGCCGCGGCAGGCACGGCCGATCATCACGCCGTCGCAGCCGGTTTCCTCCAGCATGGCCTTTGCCCGGCGTCCGTCTGTCACGTCTCCATTGCCAATAACCGGAATAGATACCGCCTCTTTTACCTGCCGGATGATCTCCCAATCTGCCTTCCCGGAATAGTACTGCTCCCTTGTCCTGCCGTGCACGGCAACTGCAGCGGCCCCGGAGGACTCCGCAATGCGGGCAATCTCCGGCGCGTTAATCAGACTGTCGTTAAAGCCCTTGCGGATTTTAACGGTTACCGGCTTTCGTATCGCTCTGACGGTTTTGGACACCAGCTCTTCTACCAGCGCGGGATTTTTCATCAGCGCAGAGCCTTCACCGTTATTTACCACCTTGGGCACCGGACAACCCATGTTCAAATCCAGAATGTCAAAGGGCAGCTCCTCGATCTGTGCAGCCACATCCGCTACCAGATCGGGCTCCGAGCCAAACAGCTGAAGGGATACCGGTTTTTCTGCAGGCGCAATCTTTAACAAAGCTTCTGTATTTTTATTATGGAAGGAAATGGCTTTGGCACTGACCATCTCCATACAGATCAGTCCGGCCCCTTGCTCCTTGCAGAGCAAACGAAATGGCAGGTCTGTCACCCCTGCCATAGGCGCCAGAACCACATTGTTTTCCAGCTCAACCTGTCCAATCTTCATCATACTAAATCTTCCAGCTTCTTTTTCTGAACAAACACCTGGTAATAAAGCTCCAGCGCGCGGAGCAGATCCTCCTTGGTCTGACGGAGTTTTTTGATCTCCAGCTCACTTCCGATCTCATCATAGAAAAAATCGGCTTCCTGTGCTTCTGTGCGGAAGCGAAGATTGCCTTCCTCATCAAACTCCAGCGTAAATACGCCGCCTACCTTCTGTGTGTAAAGCACGCACATGATCTTCAGCTCATCCTTTATATGCTCCGGCAGTCGGGAAAATACCGGATTCAGATAATATTTTTCTTCGTATGCACTCGCGCCGCAGAGTACAGTCGGTTCTTTTTTCATATTCTGTCTCTCCTATACATATCCATACAGGCCGCGCACGGAAACCTCGCCGGCGTAGGCTCTGGACACACTGCCATCCTCTTTCTGCACCAGCAGCTCTCCCCGGTCATCAATTCCCAGCGAGATCCCGGTGTAATTGTGATTGGGTTCCAGCACCTTTACCTCACGGCCCCGGCTGACCAGCCAAGCATTATACTGCTCCTTCAGCAGAGACAGATCCCCGGTCGCAATAAATTGCTCATAGTACTGTTCAAACCACTTCATACAGCAGGCAATCAGCGCAGCGCGGTCAATCGGATGGCCCAGCTCTA
>JAHZHG010000045.1:5283-9319 GCA_019420425.1 Clostridiales bacterium | reverse complement strand
CAATCTCCTCCGGCATCTCCGGAATGTTGGCATTGATCCCCGTGCCGATGACCAGATAGTTGACCGCATTCAGCTCAGCGCTCAGCTCGGTGAGAATCCCGCAGATTTTTTTGCCGTTGATCACCACGTCATTTGGCCATTTGATCATGGCTTCCACCAGGTACATCTCCCGGCAGGCTGCGGCTACGGCCATGCCCATGACCAGGGTAACCGCGGATACCTTGTCCGGAGATATCTCCGGGCGGACAACCAACGTCATGGCGATGGTCGTCCCCTTCGGCGTCGTCCATGTACGGCCGCGCCTGCCCTTTCCGCTCTCCTGAACATCGGCAAGCACAAGTGTCCCGTGAACCGCTCCCTCTTCTGCAATTTTCTTTGCATAGTTGTTGGTAGAATCGATCACCGGGAAATAAATCACCGGACGTCCGGCCCATTTCGTATGCAGATCGCTTTCCACCTCTTCCGGCCGGATGCTGTCCGGGCAGTTGACAATGCGGTATCCTTTTCTGGATACCGCCTCAATATCATAGCCCTCTTCCTTCAGCTGGTTGATTACCTTCCAGACCGCGGTTCTGGACACCAGGAGCTCTTCGCAGAGCTCCTGGCCGGAAACAAATCCGTCTCTGTTTTTCAATATACATAAAATCCTACTTTTCATTTTATCACTCCGGTTTATATGATCCGCAGCACAAAATACGCTGCCAAAAGCAGAGAAAAAATCCACAGCCCGATACATAGTCCCATTTTCCTGCGGATGCAGCTGATCAATCCCAGACATATGTTTAGCGCTGCTCCGCAAGGGAGCAGCAGATTGTAAAACGCTTCCACATCCAGCACATGGAATATCAACAAAACGGCCAGAACAACGATCGCTGCCGCAAGAGCCAGGGAAACTCCTGCCGCCGCTATCACTCCCGGCTTTTCTTCCCCCCACATTACAGGCTATTCTCCCAGGGTGGCAACCATTACGGCTTTGATGGTATGCATACGGTTTTCCGCTTCATCAAATACGAGGGACGCGGGGGACTCGAATACCTCCTCTGTTACCTCATTGCCCTTTACGGCAGGCAGACAGTGCAGGAAAATCGTGGTGTCCTTTCCGGTCTTTTTCATCAGCTGGGTGTTTACCTGATACGGGGAAAGCAGGGCGATCCGTTCTGCCGCCTTGGCTTCCTCACCCATGGATGCCCATACGTCCGTGTAAATCACATCGGAACCCTTTACGCCGTCTATCTCATCAGTGATGGTAACGGAAGCACCGGACTCCTCTGCGTAGCCTCTGCACAGCTCCACCAGCTCAGCCTTTGGCCACAGCTCCTTCGGCGCTACAATCGTAAAATGCAGCCCCATCTTGGCACAGCCGATCATCAGGCTGTTGGCCATGTTGTTGCGTCCATCACCCAGATACGTAAAGTGAATTCCCTTCAGATAGCCAAAGTGCTCCTTTACCGTCAGCAGGTCTGCCAGAATCTGCGTGGGATGGTAATCGTCAGTCAGTCCGTTCCATACCGGAACTCCCGCATACTGAGCCAGCTTTTCCACCGTGCTGTGCAGAAATCCACGAAACTCGATACCGTCAAACATCCGTCCCAGCACCCTTGCCGTATCCTCCACGCTCTCCTTGTGCCCCAACTGAATGTCGTCCTTGCCCAGGTACTCCGGATGGGCGCCCTCGTCTGTACAGCCGATGGTAAATGCACACCGTGTACGGGTGGAGGGTTTCTCAAAAATCAGCGCAATGTTTTTGCCCTTCAGGCTGTTTCCCAGGATGCCCTGTTTCTTTTTGGCCTTTAAATCCGCGGCCAGATCAAGCAGGTAGCCGATCTCCTCTGCGGTAAAATCCTTCAGTGTTAAAAAGCTGCGTCCTTTTAAGTTCATTTGTCCGTTCCTCCGCTATCGTCTATTCTTTTGCAATCTCCGCCGCTGCCTTGACCAGACCGGCCATATTCTGCAGCTCAGACGGAATAATAATCTTGGTTGCCTGGCCGTCGGCTACCTTTGTCATTGCCTCAAAGCTCTTCAACGCCAGTACGGCCTGATCGGCTCCGGCCTCCTTGATCAGACGGATACCCTCGGCATTCGCCTGCTGCACCTTCAGGATGGCTTCCGCCTGTCCTTCTGCCTCTTTGATCATCTTTTCCTTTTCTGCCTCGGCCCGCAGGATCGCCGCCTGCTTTTCTGCCTCGGCTTCCAGGATGGCCGACTGCTTTCTTCCTTCGGCCACCAGAATCTGGGATTTCTTTTCGCCCTCGGCCTTCAGGATGGCTTCACGCCGTTCACGCTCGGCCTTCATCTGCTTCTCCATCGAATCTACAATCTGTGAGGGCGGCAAGATGTTTTTCAGCTCCACACGGTTTACCTTAATGCCCCACGGGTCGGTAGCTTCGTCCAGGGACGCCCGCATCTTTGTATTGATTGTCTCACGGGAGGTCAGCGTCTGATCCAGCTCCATCTCACCGATAATGTTTCTCAGTGTGGTGGCTGTCAGGTTTTCGATGGCCATGATCGGATTTTCCACACCGTAGGCAAACAGCTTGGGATCAGTGATCTGGAAAAATACAACCGTGTCGATCTGCATGGTAACATTATCCTTGGTAATTACCGGCTGGGGTGGGAAATCCACCACCTGTTCCTTTAACAGCACCCGTTTTGCCACCCGGTCAATCACCGGAACCTTGAAATGGATACCCACGTTCCAGGTGCCCTGATAGCCGCCGAGCCGCTCGATGACCAGTGCCTGGGCCTGGGGAACGATCTTGATGCAGGAAATCAGAATCAAAAACAAAATAAACACCAGAATACCGATCAGCACCGGTCCGATCATGCTGGAAATATCTGTTGTGTAACGATCCATGTTTACTCCTCCAATTCTTTTACGATTAGTTTTACTCCGGATACCCGTATAACTTTCACTTTTGTACCTGCCGGAATCAGGTCGGAGTCATCCTCTGCCCGAGCTGTCCATATCTGTCCGTCCACCTTGGCCTGCCCCTCCCCGGCCAGGTTATTGATCGGAGCAGTGACTACGGCGGTTCTTCCGATCACACTGTTAACGTTTGTCTTTGTCCGGTTCCGGTTGATGTATTTTACCGCAAACGGACGGGTAAAGATCAGAAGCAGAACGGTGACTATGCAAAACAGCACAGCCTGCAAAAGTATGCTTCCACCCAGGAGAGAGACGGCCAGCCCGGCAATGCTTCCGCCGGCGAACCAGATCGTGGTCAGCCCCAGGGTTACGACCTCAATCCCCAGAAAAACAACCAGTAGGCCCAGCCAGACAACTGAATCCATTTCCATAATATCGCCCCCTTCTTTATTTCATAATCTTACTATAGTTTTTCCCAAAATACAACCCAATGTCCACAGCTTTCAGAAAGGAAAAACAGAGGGGCAGCATCCGGAATCTGTTGTATAAATAAAAAAGCCTCATCCCGGTTGAACGGATTCCACCGCGGCGAGGCTTTTATATGCGTTCTGTTGACGTTTTCTTTTGGATTAATAGAACTGATGGGCGCCGATCTGGATGCCTTTACCGGAGCCAGTGTTGAAATACAGGGCGCTGCCTACCGGATTTTCACCGTTTAACGCAGCCTGGGCAGCTTCGTAGCAAGCGCTGGGGGCGCTTCCGATTACGCTGTCCAGCCAGCCGCTGGATGCGGGAGTGAACTGACCGCTCTGGTAGATCACATCGTGGATGGTTCCCGGGAAGGAACTGCTGTTTACGCGGTTCATTACCACCGCACCTACGGCTACCATGCCTTCACGGCTCTGGTTTCCGGCTTCACAGTAGATGATCGCCGCCAGAAGATCCAGGTCACTGGAGCTTACATCAGTACCTGCGGAAGTATCCGGCTCCTGATAGCTGCCGTCGTCGTAGCTTCCATCGCTGTAACTTCCATCGTCATAGCTGCCATCATCGTAGCTGCCATCACTGTAACTTCCGTCATCGTAGCTTCCATCATTATAGCTTCCGTCATCGTAGCTTCCGTCGCTGTAACTTCCGTCGTCATAGCTTCCGTCATCGTAGCTTCCGTCG
>JAHZHG010000045.1:0-5183 GCA_019420425.1 Clostridiales bacterium | reverse complement strand
GCTTCCGTCGCTGTAACTTCCGTCGTCATAGCTTCCGTCATCGTAGCTTCCGTCGCTGTAGCCCGGATCTGCGTAGCTGTCATCATAGCCAGTGTCGGTATAACCCTGGTCTGCGTAGCTGTCGCCATCGCTCGTGTCAGTATACCCCTGATCTGCATAACTGTCATCGTAGCTCGGCTCAGTGTAGCTGTCATCGTAGCTCGGCTCGGTATAAGCTGTATCGTCATAGGCCGGCTCGGTGTAGCTGCTGTTATCGTAGCTGGCATTTCCTTCGCTGTCGAGCGCTACCGCCTCGTCCAGCAGCAGTACCCTCTCGACGTCCTCGGCCGGTACATAGGCCATGCTGTCTGCTCCGGTCTGTACGGAAAGCCAGTGGCCTTCGTCACTTACCAGAATATATTCTTCATTGGCATCTGCCGTATGTACAATACTGGAGGAACCGCTGGAGCTGGAGAACATGGGGACATCGTTCCAGGTTGTGGCTACCCCTTCCGTTCCGTAATACTCGGCCAGTCCGCGGGCATCGTCTCCGTATACCAGATAATCGTTCATGATATAACCGGTCACTCCGCCAGAGCTCACCTTTGTCCAGGTATCCCCCTTTTCCAGTACGTTTACCGCACCGCCGTGATAGAGGCAGCCGACAACTGAGCTGTCCTCATCTGCCGAGGAGCGGATATTGATTCCTGTGGAAATCATATCATCGTTGGCCATTGCAATGCCGTTCCAGGATCCTGCTTCAGTGGTAAGGGGAACCGCCTGTGCGTTTGCCGTTATATTCGCCAGCATTGACAGGGCAAGTGCCGTGCCGGCGCCGCTCATCAATCGCTTCGTTCTCTTTTTCATTGTTACCTCCTGATAATTGTCTTCTGGAATTGCGTTTTATACGTTTCCGTTACAATTATTACAATTCTGTTAAATCGTGTTACGATGTCATTATAGCTTCACAGGAGGTGTTTGTCAAGGCAATTATTAATTTTCTGTTACGTTTGTTTAATTATTTCTTTTCCTGATGTCTCTGCCGGCGCGCCTCATACATCAGCACTGCCGCCGCCACCGCCGCATTCAGGGATTCTACCTGGCCGTCCATGGGAATTTTGATATAGGTGTCGGCCAGGGCGGCCAGCTCGTCGCTCAGGCCCCGGCTCTCATTGCCGATGAAAAATCCGGTGGGGCCGGCAAAGCTTTTTCCGCTGTAATACTCCCGTCCCTGCAGGTGGGCCGCATACAGATTCACTCCGCGGCTCTTCAGCTTTTCCACATCCTGCCGCAGGTTTTCCGAATGATATACCGGCATCCGGTAAATGGAGCCCATGGTGGAGCGGATGGTTTTGGGGTTGTACAAGTCCACGCAGTCTTTGCCCAATACAATCCCGGTCACTCCGGCGCCCTCTGCCGTGCGCAGTATGGTGCCCAGATTTCCCGGATCCTGGAGATTTTCCAGGATCATCAGCAGGGGAGGCTGTTTCTGCAGAAGCTCCTCCAGAGTATAATGCTGCCGCCGTACCAGACACAGTACGCCCTGAGGCGTCTGGGTGTCGGATACCGCTTCAAATACCCGGTCGGAAAGCAGCTCCAGGTCTTTTGTCTGCCGGATACCGTTCTTCTCGTTTTTTTCGTAAAACGAAGCGGAGACATATGTTTTGATCAGACGGTCCCTGGGCGCCTCCTGATACATCTTGGGCCCTTCCACGAGAAATAAATCCTGCTCCCTGCGGGCCCTGGCCTTTTTCTGAAGCTGAATCAGACTTTTTATCTGTGGGTTTGCTGTGCTGGTAATCATGCGGTTCCTCCATAATCGCTGTGCTTATGCGGGGTAAATACCCGCAAAGATAAAGGGGATCACCGCACAGCCGTCTGTGCAGCATCCCCCGTTTTCTCTGTACGTGTTGCTTATACGGAAAGCGCCTTGCTGACCTTTACCATATATTCGCTGATGCTCTTATCCATCTTCAGGGCGTCGTTGATATCGAAATCACAGAATTCGCCGCTCCGATAGCCCACCACGCGGTTGGACTTTCCTTCTGCCAGCAGATCCACTGCCTTTGCTCCCATCATGGATGCGTATACGCGGTCCTTACAGGTGGGGCTGCCGCCTCTCTGCATGTGGCCCAGGATCGTCGCACGGGTTTCCACGCCGGTGGCTGCCTCGATACGCTTTGCCATACTGGTGGAATGGCCGATGCCCTCTGCATTGATCACAATATGATGCTTTTTGCCGCGTTTTTTGTTGGCAATGATGTTATTGATCAGCTTTTGCTCGTCATAATCGTATTTTTCCGGAAGCAGTATATCCTCGGCGCCATTGGCAATACCGCACCACAGGGCGATATATCCGGCATTTCTGCCCATTACCTCGATGATACTGCACCGCTCGTGGGAGGTGGAGGTATCTCTTACCTTGTCAATAGCCTCCATCGCCGTGTTCACCGCGGTATCAAAGCCGATGGTGTACTCGGTGCAGGCGATATCCAGATCGATTGTGCCGGGAACGCCGATGGTGTTGATGCCCAGCCCGGCCAGCTTCTGCGCTCCGGCAAAGGAACCGTCGCCGCCGATGACAACCAGGCCGTCAATGCCGTGCTTTCTGCACATCTCTGCGCCTCGCTTCTGTCCCTCCTCTGTACGGAACTCGGAGCAGCGGGCGGTGAACAGAATCGTACCGCCGCGGGAAATCGTATCGGACACGTCGCGCGCTGTTAAGTCTACGATTTCGCCGTTTAACAGGCCTTTATACCCCTGATAAATGCCTTTTACGTTTAGTCCCAGTGAAATTGCACGTCTGACTACCGCACGAATCGCCGCATTCATTCCCGGGGCGTCTCCGCCGCTTGTCAGTACGCCGATTGTTTTTACTTTCGATTCCATGTCCGAACCTCCTGCCTGTTTTGGCTTATCTCCACCAATTGCTTTTATATTCTGGTTTTCATTGTAATCTATTTCCTGTTGTTTTTCAATTGGATTTTTCTACAACTTTCACATTTCCTGCGCCAAACTGCCGGGCCAGGCTGCCGATCAGCCCTTCGTCCGCAGAAACGGTCCAGCTGTCGCCCAGCCGCTTTACTGCACGCGGGTTGCGCACGTAAATGACCACCTGATCTCCGCCGTCGGAATGCTGAAGCAGCTCCAGCAGACGCTTTTCCTGGCGGTTAAACTGCTCCTTTGTCTCAAACTGCACCCACAGCTCCTTCACCCTGCGGGCAAACGGCCAGATCCGCTCGCAGATCAGCTTGCTGGGCCGCTCATCCTCTGCGGATACCCGGCCTTTGACATACACCTTTTCGTCCTCCTTGATCATCAGGCGATTCTGCTCGTAATCTCTAGGGAATACCACGACCTCCGTAGTCCCCACCAGATCTTCTATGGTGAGGAATGCCATGGTTTTGTCATTCCTCGTGTGCTTAATCGTTTTTCCGGTGATCATTCCGCCGATGATTACCCGCTCCCCATCCGATACCTTGGAGCGGCCTGTCTCCTCATCCAGGGCAAAATCCGAGGTCACCGCAGAAATGGTTTTCCGCCACGCCTGCTCATCCGCCTCCAACGGGTGCCCGCTGACGTAGACGCCCAGCACCTCTTTTTCAAAGGCCAGAAGCTGATCCTTGTCATACTCGCCCACATCGGGCAGGCGGATCTCAAACTCCTTCTTTTCCTCCTCGCCCATCAGGTCAAACAGGGTCAGCTGCCCGCTGATCTCTTTCTTTTCGCCGCTGACGCTGTCCATCACCTGTACGTAGATGTGCATCAGCTGCTTTCTTGTCCCGCCCAGCCCGTCAAAGGCCCCGGACTTGATAAAGCTTTCCACCGTGCGCTTGTTGACTTCCTTGCCGGAGAGGCGCTTGACAAAATCCGTCAGGCTCCGGTACGGGCCTCTGTCCGTACGCTCGCTGATAATGGCCTCAATCACCGGGCGGCCGATACTCTTGATGGCGGAAAGGCCATATCGGATGTTTTTTCCGTCAACGGAGAAGCCGCTTTCCCCCACATTAATGTCCGGCGGCAGTATACGGATACCCATCTGGCGGCTGGCCAGGATATACTCTGCCACCTTCGAGGGGTTGTCGATCACAGAGGTCATCAGCGCAGCCATAAATTCTACCGGATAATAGTATTTCAGCCATGCCGTCTGATAGGCCACCACCGCATAGGCCGCCGCATGGGACTTGTTAAACGCATATTTGGCGAAATCCGTCATGTCGTCAAATATCTTGTTGGCCACCTCTTCTCCGATTCCGTTGCTGGCGCAGCCGGGCACGCCCTCTTCTGCATTGCCGTAGACAAAATTCTGCCGCTCCTTTGCCATGACCGCAGCCTTCTTTTTGGACATGGCGCGGCGTACCAGGTCACTTCTGCCCAGCGTATAGCCGCCCAGATCCCGCACAATCTGCATAACCTGCTCCTGGTAAACGATACAGCCGTACGTCGCTTCCAGAATAGGCTTTAACTGGGGGCACGAATACGTAATGCTCTCGGGGTTGTTTTTTCCCCGGATGTACTGAGGAATAAAGTCCATGGGGCCGGGACGGTACAGGGAAATTCCGGCAATCACGTCCTCCATGCTCTGAGGCTTCAGCTCCTTCATGAAGCTTTTCATTCCGCTACTTTCCAGCTGGAACACGCCGTCGGTCTTTCCGGTGCAGAGTGAGGCATATACTGCGGGGTCGTTATAGTCAATCTCCTCCATGTCTATTTTTTTGCCGCTGCTTTTCTCCGCCATGGCCGCCGCATTCTGGATTACCGTCAGGGTACGCAGACCCAGGAAGTCCATTTTCAGCAGTCCCAGCTCCTCCAGAGTAGTCATGGTAAACTGCGTCGTGATGGAACCGTCCGATGCCCGGGATAAGGGCACGTAATTCTCTACCGGCTCCTGGCAGATTACCACGCCGGCCGCATGCATGGAGGTGTGCCTGGGCAGCCCCTCCAAACGCTTCGACATGTCGATCAGCTCTTTTACCTGGGCGTCCTCCTGATACAGCTTGCGCAGCTCCGGATTGCCCTTCAGCGCGCCGTCTATGGTGATATTCAGCTCTGTAGGAATCATCTTGGCAATCGTATCACACAAAGCATAGGGCAGATCCATTACCCTGCCCACGTCCCGGATTACCGCGCGGGCAGCCATGGTACCAAAGGTGACAATCTGAGCCACCTGCTCCTTGCCGTATTTTCTCACCACATAGTCGATC
>JAHZHG010000449.1 GCA_019420425.1 Clostridiales bacterium | reverse complement strand
TGACGCTGATTAGCAAAATTCGTAAAAAAATGGAAAAGGGAATGGCCGAAACCGTGATTGCCGATATTTTAGAGGAAGAACTGACTTTTGTCAGCAGAATCTGTGAGCTGATGCGCAGCTTCCCGGACGCAGACGATGAAGCGCTCTGCGATCTCTGGCTGGCCGAGTGTCCTGCGTAAGATGCGCTTGTAATGATGAGGAGGCAGCTATGGAACTGATCGATGGAAAAGAGATACTGGAGCTGGTGGCAGCGGCCCGCGGGCTGGTTTTGGATCATGAGGCGGCAGGCCACGTCAAGGTTAAGGGGCGTTCAGATTATGTCACCCAGGTAGATTTCCGTGTGCAGGAGTTTTTCCAGCGTGAGCTGAAGGAGCGGTATCCGGATATACAGTTTCTGGGCGAGGAGGAGAAGGTACAGGTGGATTTTGAACGCCCCTGCTGGATTCTGGATCCGGTGGACGGGACGGCAAATCTGATACACGATCTCAGGCTGAGCGCGATATCCCTAGCCCTGTATGACGGCGAGGACATTGTGTTCGGTGTGGTGAGCAATCCCTTTACCGGAGAAACCTTTTATGCAGCCAAAGGAGAGGGAAGCTACCTGAACGGAAGGCCTATCCGCGTATCGGAGACGAAGAAGATGGAAAATGCCATCATCAGTACAGGCACATCCCCCTACCGCAGGGATCTGGCCGATGAGAACTTCGCCATTTTCCGCCGGGTATTTGACGCCTGTTCCGACATCCGCAGATTTGGTTCGGCAGCCATTGACCTGGCGTATGTAGCCTGCGGACGCCTGGACGGCTACGTTGAGCGCGACCTGAAGCCTTGGGACTTTGCGGCAGGTGTGCTGCTGGTGCAGGAGGCCGGAGGAAGGATCAGCGGCTTTACCGGGGGCCCGGTTTCCGTCAGGGGGAATATGGATCTGGCGGCGTCTAATGGCCTGCTGAACGGGGAACTGATCGGACTGCTGGGCTGATTTTCTGGCGGAATATGCATAAAAATGTATGTTTATTCATCTTTTCTTCCTGCCCCGGCAAAAAAATTGCGGAAAACAGCCAAAAATCAAAAAAAAATATTTACCAACCGGGATGAGGAGTGTATAATAACCCCGTATGATATTTTAGATAAGCGTCCATTAGGGAGGACGCATGTGAGGAGGAAGAAAAGATGTCTTATACTGAAGAGATCTACAACCGCGTAGTTGAGCAGAATCCGGGTGAGCCGGAGTTCCATCAGGCAGTCAAGGAAGTCCTGGACTCTCTGCAGGTTGTAATCGATGCCAATGAAGAAAAATACAGAAGCGTAAGCCTTCTGGAGCGTCTGGTAGAGCCGGAGAGAATTATCTCCTTCAAGGTTCCGTGGGTAGATGACCAGGGAAAGGTACAGGTAAATAAGGGATACCGCGTACAGTTCAACAGCGCCATCGGACCGTACAAGGGAGGACTGCGCTTCCACCCGTCAGTAAACCAGAGTATTCTGAAGTTCCTGGGCTTTGAGCAGATTTTCAAAAACTCTTTGACCGGACTGCCTATCGGCGGCGGCAAGGGAGGCTCCAACTTTGACCCGAAGGGAAAATCCGACCGTGAGGTTATGGCATTCTGCCAGAGCTTTATGACTGAGCTGTCCAAGTACATCGGCGCCGACCAGGACGTACCGGCCGGAGATATCGGTGTGGGCGGAAGAGAGATCGGATACCTGTACGGACAGTACAAGAGACTGACCGGCCTGTATGAGGGCGTACTGACCGGTAAGGGCCTGAACTACGGCGGTTCTCTGGTACGTACCCAGGCTACCGGATACGGCCTGATCTATATCCTGGATGCTATGCTGAAGGATCATGGCCAGACCCTGGAAGGCAAGACCGTAGTCGTTTCCGGTTCCGGAAACGTGGCAATCTACGCTGCCGAGAAGGTAATGCAGCTGGGTGCAAAGGTAGTTGCCATGAAC
>JAHZHG010000448.1 GCA_019420425.1 Clostridiales bacterium | reverse complement strand
GCGCCAGCAGATCAATGCCGTTCAGGGGTTCGTCGAGCAGATAGACCTTCGCCTCCCTGGCCATGGTTACCGCGATCTTCAGCTTCGCCATCATACCGGAGGAAAGCGACCTTGTTTTCATCCCGGGAGTCAGCTGCATCCGCTCCAGCAGGCGCATGTACTTTTTCATCGAAAAATCCGCAAAAAAGTCCGCGTAATATCCGCCTGCATCGCCTACCGTCATCCACGGATAAAAATACGGCTCCGTGGACATATAGGCAATCTCTTTGCGGCTATTGGCGCCGATAGGATTTCCATCATACAGGAATCCTCCGGAATTCGGCTTCACAAGCCCCACCGCCATCTTCATCAGCGTCGTTTTACCGCTGCCGTTCGGGCCAAGCATCGCGTAAATTTTTCCCGGCTCAATCCGGAGCGATACGTGATCCACTGCTGTCTTTCTGCCGTAAACCTTCGTAATCTCCTTACATTCTAGCATCTCTTATTCTCCTTGATTCTCTCTACTGCCTCATCCCGGGGAATCCCGAGCTGGCGCATTCCTTCCAGGAACTGATCCACAAGCTCTCCGGCCATCTCTTCCTTCAGCCGTTCCACCTTACCGGCATCTTCCGTTACAAACGTCCCCATTCCCCTGCGGGTAAAACAGACCTGCTCACTTTCCAGCTCCTTGTAAACCCTGCCGGCCGTATTGGGGTTGATCGCATACTGAATCGCCAGCTCCCGGACCGACGGCAGCTTCTGCCCCAGGGGCATTCTGCCGGTTATGATCTCCCGTTTGATCGCCGTGACCACCTGCAAATAGATCGGGAGTGTCGGATTAAATTCCATCGTCTCCTCCACTTCTGTGTACTAGTGTCTTTGTGTACTAGTTAAATAGTACACTATATCTTTACGTTTGTCAACCCCAAAATCCGGATATTATCCGCAGCGTACATCAGCATATCCGGTTCGCCTGGCGTCTCATCGCTGTCACATACGTCCGCTCCCCTGCGTATTACAGCAAAATGCCCATGCGGCGCAAAACCACATGGGCGTTGAAGGCTGTCAATCCTTTTCTATTACCAGCTGTTCAAACACAGCCGCTACATATTCCGCAATTTCGCAGTCCTGCTCCTCTGTTCCTCCCCCGACACCGATTCCTCCGGCTATCTTCCCATTCGCAAACAACGGATAGCCGCCGGCTACAAGGGTAATTCTCGGGTCATTGGTCTGGATGCCCATAAGGGACGCGCCTTCTGCGGCACAGGCGGCAACGTCTTTTGTCCTGCACTGTGTTACGGCAGCGGTGTATGCCTTTCCCGGCACAAGCGTAATGCTCAATACCAATGCATCTCCATACCTGCGGTATACTCTCGGCAGCCCATGTTCATCACTGACGGCAAAGCTAATATCAATGCCAACTTCCCGGCTTTTTTCCCGCGCGGCAGCGCACAGCTTATCGCACAATTCATCGGTCAAAATCATTTGCATAACCTCCATATTCTCTGACTGATACTGTCTTTTTACCAATCCAAGTATAGCAAATACCCGTCTGCGCCGCTTGCCTGTTCCTCCAAAAAACTTGCTTATTTCTTCAATTGCCGCATATTCCGCATATCCTCCCTGGGCGCCAGGCCAAACATTTTCCGGTAATCCCGGATAAACTGCGAGAGACTTTCATATCCCACCTCCGCGGCTGCCTCCGTTACGTTTTTATGCTCATCCCACATCAGGCGCCTGGCTTCGGTAAGCCTTAACCGCTTCTGGCATTGCAGCGGCCCCATTCCCACCGCCTGCTTAAACTTTTGGTGAAACAGAGAAACGCTCATGTTTCTCTGCTCCGCCAGCTCCTCTACGGTAAACGGATTGCGAAAGTTCTCTTTTATCCAGCTGTTTGCCTCGTAGATTTCGTCTGCCCGTCCAATATTCACCATGCTTTGGATGAACGATTTCCCGCAGGAGCCGCAGAGCATATAATAAATCATCTCCTGCATAATATTCTTACGCAAAAATTCAGACCGGACAGTCTGTTTCATCGCCCAGAAAAGCCGGTAAACCGATGGAATAAC
>JAHZHG010000447.1 GCA_019420425.1 Clostridiales bacterium | reverse complement strand
ACACCTTTAACCAGGCCGCCTCTGAAAAAATACCTGACATTCTGCTTCCTCCAATGCATTAACGTTTATTCCAGGCCGTTTGCACTGATCAGCTCATCGATCGTGCCGTCCTCCAGCCATCCGGTCACCAGCTCTTCTACGTACGCGGAGAACCCGGAATCCTTCGTAGTGGCAATGCCGTACTCCTGAGGTGCAAATTCTGCATCCACATAGGAACGTCCGTCGGTCTTGTAGATGGCCAGGATGGATTTATCCACGCAGAATGCGTCTACCTCGCCGGCGCTCAGAGCCGTAGAGATTGTGGGATAATCATCGTACTGCTGGAAGGATACGCCTTCGCTCCACAGAGCCGGATCAAAGGTCTCTGCGTCAAAGTCTTTTCCTTCAATCACCTTTTCGTCAATCATCGCCTGTACCAGGGATTTTGCAGAGGTGGAGCCTGAGGATACGCCGACCTTTTTGCCTACCAGATCCTCCAGGGTCTTGATTTCGCTGGAATCTTCAACCAGGACGGTTACGTAGTCTGTATAGTACGGTGTGGTGAAATCCCAGTTTTCCTTCCGCTCGTCGGTAATCGTAAAGGTGGCCAGTACGCAGTCGATATCTCCGGAATCCAGCAGTTCTGTGCGCGTAGCTGCGGTTACTGCGGTAAACTCTGTTTCCACGCCAAGGGATTCTGCAATCTTATTGGCCAGATCAATTTCCATACCGGAGTATTCGCCGGTCAGGGTGTCCTGATAGCCGAAGCCGATTACTGCGTTTTTTACACCTACCCGGAGAGTTCCCCGGTCAATGATCTCCTGGACATCCTCTGCCACTTCTGCTTCCTCTGCCATAACGGCCATGCCGCCGCACAGACTCATCGCTGCTGCGAGTGCCATTCCCAATGCAACCATTGTTCTCTTTTTCATAAATAATCTCCTCCTGTTTTTCATTTTGCGGCCATTGCCGCTTTATTTCAGCGCCATGCCGGTGAACAGCCTTCACCCTTACTCCCGGCAGACAATGAAACCTGATTTATTTGCGGATAATTTTTCCGAGGAACTGCTTTACCCGCTCATTTTCGGGATGCTCAAAGAAATGCTCCGGCGTGCCTTCCTCGATGATCTGTCCGTCCGCCATAAAGACTACACGGTCCGCCACCTGCCGGGCAAAGCCCATCTCGTGGGTCACCACAACCATGGTGATCTTCTCGTGGGCCAGCTTGATCATAACGTCCAGCACCTCCTGGATTGTCTCCGGGTCCAGGGCCGAGGTCGGCTCGTCGAAAAGAATGATCTTTGTCTCTGCGCAAAGCGCCCTGGCAATGGCGATACGCTGCTGCTGTCCGCCGGAAAGGGTGGTGGGATAGACATGGGCCTTATCCGTCAGCCCGACCACGTCCAGATAGTGATAGGCCAGCTTTTCCGCTTCCGCCTTGCTCTTGTGGTGCAGCTTCATCGGGGCCAGCGTCAGATTTTTCAGCACGGTCATGTGCGGATACAGATTAAACTGCTGGAATACCATGGAGGTCGTCTCGCGCACCAGCTTTGTCTTGTTCTTGCTGGTCAGCTCCCGGTTGTCGATGTAGACATGCCCGCTGGTCGGCTCCTCCAGAAAATTCATGCAGCGGACAGTGGTGGATTTGCCGGAGCCGGAAGGACCGATGATTACCAGCTTTTCTCCCTCGCCGACCTCCAGATTCACGTCCTTCAGCACGTGCAGCTCGCCAAAATATTTGTTCACATTTTCCAGCCTGATCATAAATATCCTCTCTTCCCCTGCAATAAAAAAAGACGCGGCAAAAAATTCTGCAAACGTCTTCGTTCATTTCATCCATATAATAAATAAAGGCACATGACTCTCCGTCACGCACCTTTGCTATGTTTAGCATATATGATTTTTCCTGTTCTGTCAAGAACCAAATTTATTATTCTCTCCAGGCAACAGATTTTTCCAAGTAGGCGGCTCGACTCTTTATAGGCAAAATCATATAGGATTTACATACATTGGATTCCCGGACGCCCTGGCAGACCCACTATCCCCCTCAGACACGGCAAATTTTGCCCCTT
>JAHZHG010000446.1:1718-2077 GCA_019420425.1 Clostridiales bacterium | reverse complement strand
TCGACACGTAATTTACCTCATAGCCCTTGTTCTCCATGTAACGGCGAACCGTGTCGAACACAATCATCGGTCTGGCGTTTCCTATGTGAATCAGGTTATATACCGTCGGGCCGCAGACATACATGCTGACCTTTCCCGGAACCAACGGAATAAATTCATCTTTTCTCTTCGTAAGCGTATTATATATTTTCATTTTCTTTTCCTCCGACGGCGCACTGCGCCTATATTCCTAGCCATAACTTAAACTGTCTATAGTCTATGAAAAAACCGGGTATTTGTCAATCCTTTACACGGTTTCGTTGAGAAAACCTCCGGCAAAGGGGGACAGCTCCTCCAGATATCCGAACAGCTCTCCTATG
>JAHZHG010000446.1:0-1708 GCA_019420425.1 Clostridiales bacterium | reverse complement strand
CCTCCGTTCCCAGCTCAGACCGTTCTCCTTCTGCCAGATTACATAGCTGCCGCTGTTTTCGGGTAAAATCGGATCGACAACCGTAAATTTCCATTCCTTTGCTTCTGCGCCAGGCTTTCCTTTCCGGCACAGACCATCCAGAAGCGTCGGCAGGCAGACCGGGCGCGCCATATACAGGTGTATTTCCTGTTCTTCTTCCAGGTCAATTCCGGGAAGGCAGCCTTCCACCTGTACGCCGCCGTATCCGTAGGCGTCCAGCGCCCTGCGCACCTGCTCCTCTTTTCCCGGGCAGCAGATCAGCTCGCGCAAAGTAGTCTGTGCGCCTTCTCTGGCAGTGCAGAAGGTTCCCACGGCTTCGCTGCCTTCCAGAATCACAAACACATCTCCGCCCTGTGCCTGCTGCTCCCTGCACAGGCGGGTATAGTATGCCCCGCTCCGCAGGGTGTACAGTCCGCTGCTCTCTTCCAGCCATGCATTGACCCGCTCCGGACACGGATGCGCAGGCCAGGGAACGATTTTTTCCTCCGGATCCAGGCCCGCGGCGCGCAGAACGGCTCGCTCCTGCCTCCGGCACAGCCTGCCCCTGCGCTGGTTCTGAATAAAGGTAAATCCAAAGGGCTGATAGATTGCGGCGGATGCCGGCATCAGAAAGGTAAAGGGCTGCTTCTCCTCCTCCAGCTGCTTCAGGCTCTTCTCCAGCAGGCGGCGCATCAGCCCCTGATGACGGTATTCTGGAAGGGTGGCTACCGCGACTACGTAATTCAGACGTTCTTTTTTTCCTTTCCACATTACATCGAAGGGGTTCAGCTGCACCATAGCACAGATCCTGCCGCCGTCCTCTGCGGCAAAAATCTGATTATCCTTTGTTTTTTCCTGATAATAATAGTCTACAAACCGCTGGTCGTCCTCGTCAAACACCTGCTGGTACAGCGGTTTGGTCAGCCCATGCTCCCCGGGTCTCAGAAGCCGGATGTTCATTGTCCGCATCCTCCGCAGCAGCCTCCCCCGCAGCCAACGCCCAAACGGTCATCATCGGCAAAATCCAGCAGAGGAATCAGCATACAGATGGCCTGGGCGGATATTCCCTGACCGGCTCCGGTGAAGCCAAGGCCCTCCTCTGTGGTTGCTTTGATGTTGACCTGGCTGCGTTCAAGTCCCAGCGCGCCTGCTACGTTCTGCGCCATTTCTTCCATATAAGGAAGAAGCTTTGGACGCTGGGCGATGATTGTGGCATCGATATTTTCCACCACATAATTGGCTTCCTCCAGCAGGACGCCTACTTTTTTCAGCAGCACAATGCTGGAGATGCCTGCATACGCCGGATCGCTGTCCGGAAAATGCTTGCCAATATCGCCCAGAGCTGCCGCACCCAAGAGGGCGTCCATAATCGCATGTACTACCACATCCGCATCCGAGTGGCCCAGCAGGCCTTTTTCATAGGGTATTTTTACTCCGCCGAGGATCAGCTCCCGGCCTTCTACCAGTTTGTGTACGTCATATCCCATTCCGACTCTCATTTGTCCACCTCTTCTTTATGCTTAGTTACCTCTCGCTAACGCTCATTTTATCACAGACGGGTGGTATAATCCAGTGAAATCCATCCTGCTCCGGATTTCAGTTTTCCCCAACGGGATGCGCCCTGGCCGTCTGCTTCCTCTGTAATGCCTAAGCTTCCAATTCCAGTATACCCTATGCTGGGATAATTAGT
>JAHZHG010000445.1:466-2080 GCA_019420425.1 Clostridiales bacterium | reverse complement strand
CACCGGACGTTATCCGGCATCCTGCCCTGTGAAGCCCGGACTTTCCTCGTCTGGCGCCTTTCGGACTGCCAGCCGCGGCCATTTATCCTACTTATTAAACGGTTTTCATTGTAGCACAGTTTTTGGCTTCTGTCCAATAAAATCTGCCGGGGTCAATTCAGAATAAACCTTTGGATGATCTCCGCCACCCCGTCATGATTGTTATCGGCCGTGGTAACGTAGCTGCCCTCAGCCTGTATCTCCGGCGCAGCGTTGCACATCACGGCCCCGATACCGGCAGCCTTCAGCATGGCAATGTCATTCTGCGCATCTCCCGCAGCCACGGAGTTTGCCACGGGAATATGCAGATAATCGCAGAGCCAGCGCAGGGCAATTCCCTTGGAGGTTCCGGCTTTGACGATTTCCAGATATTCGGGGCAGGAAAAAAACATATCCAGCTTCCCCTTTGCCCAGTCTGCCAGGGACAGGCGGAAATGCTCCAGCTTATGGTGATCCTGATAATCTGCAGCAAGGATTTTGCTCGGCTCTGCGGGCAGAATCGCGGTAACGTCCTCTGCCAGCAGGTAGTCCATCCGGGTCAGGCGGCAGTACTCGTGCAGCGCGGGCGTGTCACGCTCGGTCAGCACATGTCCATTTCCGTAGGTCTGGATATGCAGCCCGGCCTCATGGGCGCGGTCAAAGACATAGCGCACGGTATCCAGGGAAACAGACTGCCGGTAAAGGGTTTCTCTGCGGTACATATCATAAATCTGCCCGCCGTTGTAGGCGATTACATAGCAGCCTTTTCCGGTCAGCCCAAGCGACTCGGCCTGGGGCCTCGCACTGTCCAGGGCGCGGCCGGTGGCCATAATGATTTTATGTCCGCGGCTCAGCGCTTCGTCGATAGCAGCGCGGTTCCCCGGGGTGATTTCCTTTTGATCATTGAGCAGGGTGCCGTCCAGATCGGTGAATAATGCTTTTTGCTCTTGATGTTCCATTTCAGCTGTTCTCCCGTTCTTTATTCATCAGTTCTTCCAGTGCCTCGTCGCTTTCGCTGATCCATACGTCCTCCTCCTCGGCAGTAAGGCCGAGAAATTCCCGCAGGGTGCGCAGGTCATCGCTGAAATTCCACTGGTCAGTCAGGTCGAAGATTTCTTCAAATTCAGCTTCGCCTGACATAAAGCGTTCACGAAAAGTCATAGCAGATATCCTTTCTTAACTGTTGTGCCGGTCACGGCAGGTGCGGAGATCCTCCAGAACAGAGTAGGGGATCCGCAGATTACCCCGGCCCCGGCCCAAATCGATGGCCGGCTTGTTGGAACCGTGGAAATCCGAGCCGCCGGAGATCAAAAGCCCGTGCTGTCGGGCAAAGCGGCGCATATCGCCCTCCTGAAATCCGGTATGGGTGGAGTAGATCGCCTCAATGCCGATCAGGCCGGAATCCTTCAGAGAGGCAACCAGTGCGGAGAGCTCATCCTCCTTCAGCTTATACTGATACGGATGGGCCAGTACGGGAATCCCTCCGGCCTCACGGATCAGCGCGGTTACCTCGGAGGGAAGTACCTTAATCCGCGGAACAAAATATTTGCAGTCATCCCCGATCAGGGTGTCAAAGGCCGACCACATGTTTTTTAC
>JAHZHG010000445.1:0-456 GCA_019420425.1 Clostridiales bacterium | reverse complement strand
CAAAGCCGTCGTCAGCGAGCCGCTTGATCATGGTACGGTTCCTCTCCAGGCGGCCCTCCTGAAAACGCCGGGTTTCTTCTACAAAATGAGGATGGCGCCAGTCCATGTCCAGCCCCAGGATATGGATATCGCGGCCCTGGTATACGGAAGAAAACTCAATGCCGGCAACTACCTCAATATCCAACGCCTTTCCGGCGGCAAAGGCCTCCTCCAGTCCGTCAGTATTATCGTGGTCGGTCAGCGCATAGGCACGGAGCTCTTTTTCCTTTGCATACGCGGTCAGATCGCTGGGGGACAGGGTGCCGTCGGATTTGGTAGAATGTACATGTAAGTCAATATAATCCATAGTATTCAGCCTCCTGTTGCTGGTTCAATTATAGCGAAAATGGGCAGGGGTGTAAAGGGAGAAGAATCGAGCGGTCAGAAATGTGTTGCGGAAAGGACAAAAAAAGGTTA
>JAHZHG010000444.1 GCA_019420425.1 Clostridiales bacterium | reverse complement strand
GGGGCATAGTGGGCCTGCCGGGGCGTCCGTGAATCCATCGTGTAAAAAAGTATACCTTCCAGCCTCCCCATAATAAGCTAACTGACATTGAACCCGAACCGTAACGGACGGAGGGAGCCGTTAAAAACTTTGATGGAATGGATTGCAGGATTTACAACAAGATGATATAATGAGCATGGCGGATCGTTCTGGACGTTTGGCAATGAGGGCTTACTGATGCAGAAGGTAACGGATGCAGGAAGTTTAGTCACGTAATGTCCGCCATTTCAGGGAGCGGTTTTCCGCTCCCTGTTTTTTCGATACAAATAACCCGTATAAGAATAACAAAGAGGGAGGAAAACGATGCGAAAAAATAGAATACGGTTGATGGCGCCGGGTGCGCTGGCGTTTGCTCTGCTGCTGGGAGGAGCCGTACAGGCAGAGGATAGGCAGGCAGTCCGTGTGGGCTCGCTGAAGGGGCCGACGTCCATGGGACTGGTCAGCCTCATGGAAGAAGCAGGGGACGAGTACGAGTTTACGATGGTGACGGCCGCGGATGAATTGCTCCCCCAGGTCGTGTCAGGAAAGCTGGATATTGCCCTGCTCCCGGCAAATGTGGCGGCTATCCTGTATCAGAAAACGGACGGAGGGATTTCCGTAATCGACATCAATACGCTGGGGGTGCTGTATATGGTATCCGGCAATCGTGAAATCACAGAAATCAGCGACCTAAAGGGAGAAACGGTTTATCTCACCGGAAAAGGGACGACGCCGGACTATGTGTTCCGGTACCTGCTGGGACAAAATGGCCTGACAGCAGATGACGTGCAGGCAGAATACAAATCCGAGGCAGCGGAGGTCGCCGCTGTGCTGAACGAAAATCCGGACGCAGTCGGGCTGCTTCCCCAGCCCTTTGTCACGGTAGCCTGCGCACAGAATGAAGCGCTGTCTGTTGTATTGGATATGACCGAAGAGTGGGACAAGGCGCAGGGGGAGGAGGGCAGCCGCCTGGTGACCGGCGTAACCGTGGTCAGAAATGCATTCCTGGAGGAGAATCCGGAGGCAGTGGCCGGCTTTATTGCAGACCACAAAATATCTGCCGATGCCATCAACGCTGACCCGGAGAAGGGCGGTGAGCTTGTGGCAAAGGCGGGTATCATCGAAAAAGCGCCGGTGGCCCAGAAAGCAATTCCCTTCTGCAACATTACCTGCATTACCGGAGAGGAGATGCAGGAGGCCCTGTCCGGATATCTGCAGGTGCTGTATGATCAGAATCCGGAATCCGTAGGCGGAAAGCTGCCCGGGGACGACTTCTATGCAGCAATAGAAAGAGAATAGAAAAGCGATGAATTTCGGAAAAAATCGTTATCTGAGAAAAGGAATCATCATTGCGGGCTGGCTGCTGATCTGGCAGGCAGCCTCGCTGTATATGGGAAACCGGATTCTCCTGGTGGGCCCTGGGGAGACGCTGCTGGCGCTCCTTGACGATATCCGGAGCGCGGCATTCTGGCAGGCGGTGGGAACTTCTTCCCTGCGGATACTGAGCGGCTTTTTCGCCGCCTTTATCTGCGGGCTTTTTCTGGGCGCGCTTACCGTGCGCTTTCCCCTGGCAGGCGAGATACTTGCACCGGTATTTTCACTGATTAAGTCTGTCCCGGTGGCCTCGGTGGTCATTTTGCTGCTGATCTGGACATCCTCCAGATATCTCTCCACGGCGGTCAGCTTTATGATCGTACTCCCCACGGTTTACTTCAGCGCCCGGGCAGGAATCGCGTCTGCGGATATCCGGCTTCTGGAGATGGCGCGGGTATTCCGTATCCGCCCGGGAAAAAAGCTCTGGTATATCTACCGGCCGGCGGTAATGCCTTATCTGATCAGCAGCTGCCGGACAGCGCTGGGGATGAGCTGGAAATCCGGGGTGGCGGCTGAGGTAATCGGCGTGCCGGACCATACGATTGGCGAACGGCTGTACATGGCCAAGATCTACCTGGAGACAGGAGAGCTGTTCGCCTGGACACTGGTGATTCTGGGGGTAAGCCTGGCATCGGAGCGGCTGTTCCTGCAGCTGCTGGGCAGGCTTTCGGGAAGCCGGAGAGGAGGGGGATAATGAACAAAATCTGCC
>JAHZHG010000443.1 GCA_019420425.1 Clostridiales bacterium | reverse complement strand
CCTACTGTCTGCGGGGCATAGTGGGCCTGCCGGGGCTGAATACGAAAGCCGATAGATTAAAAGTCGGAAGTTCTTTGGCTTCCTTCCGGCGATAGCTAATTGACGAAAGGCAGTAGTTTCTTGACCAGTCTAATGCAGAAGAGCCTCCATTTTAACAAGCTATTGGGAAAAAAGAAGTCCCTCCGCATTTGTAATTACGCCTTAGAAGCACAGCCGCTATGGGAAGGAGGTTGTCCAGGAGGAGCCTTCAGGGGCGGGTTTAGCGTAGGTGAAATCCCAATGTCACTTAGTTAAGCGATCACGAGTAATGTGAAAAAGGGGCCTGAAAGGTATTCTTTATGCACCACATTCACTACGGCTAAATTCTGGGATGCCTGAAAAGTATACTTTATGCACGCACCTGCCGACCAACTATACTCCTTATTTTCACACAAAATGCCCGAGTCCTCCCCTGAGTCTCGGGCATTTTGCTTCTATCTTTTATTTTATCGTTATGGTCCAGATATTTTCATACACCTTTCCTGCCTCCAGATGCACCAGATCTGGCTTTTCTGCGAAGTCTTCGATGATATCCTTTCTGGCCGGAAGGGATACCCAGGGCTCGATGCACACGTAGGGCGCCTCGGTATGCGGCATGTGCCAGAACCCGATATAGTTCATCCCCGGGTACTTCACGGTAACCGCCCTGCTGCCCTTGCTGCTGGATAGGGTGACGGTGTGTCCGCTGCCCTCCAGTACCACCGCATCGTTATCAAAAAGGCCATGGCTCAGCGGAATCTGATTTCCCTGGATTACCTGGCACTGTGCTCGGCCGGTGACGAAGCAGTCCGGAGAGAAGGTCACCTGCTCAGGCGCGATTCCCTCATCAAAGGTCAGGGTATAATCCTCGAAGGAAAGACCTTCCTCCAGCGGGACATGAAAGCCCGGATGGCCGCCCAGGCCAAAATACATGATCCGGCTGTCCCGGTTCTCCACGCGAATGGTTACCTCCAGGCAGCTGCCGCTCAGGTGATAGATAATCTGATAGCGGAAATGATAGGGATACTGCTTCCGGGTCTCCTCGTTATCCTCCATGGACAGGACCAGCGTCTGGTCATCCGGCTGCTCAGCGGAAAGCTCACCGGCCTTGATGAAGCCATGAATATTCAGCTGATACGTCTTTCCCTCCAGGCGGTATGTCCCGTTCACCAGACGCGCCACAAACGGGAAAAGGTTCGGGGCACGTCCGCCCCAGAATGCGGGATCGCCCTGCCACAGATATTCGGCCCCGTCTGTGGTCCGTACCGACCACAGCTCTCCTCCCGCGGTATTGACTGTTACCTGCAGTGCTTCATTTTTCAGGCTGCAAAACATCGTTTTCTCCTCCCAATCCAATATACTCTTTATTTATCGCATCAATCAACTCATCTCCGGCACCGGGGTCGGCCGCGAATCATCCCATACGCTGGAAACATCGAACAGGTCGGAAAGCATTTCCGGATTGTAGTACATCCGGTAACCGTCCAGATTTCTCCGTCCCTGGCGGAAATGGTCGTTATTGATCTGTACCCAATACTGGCTGGAATCCACGTTGCAGTAATAGTTGTAGCCCGCATTTTTGTAATAGGCAAATTTGGGATTATCCATCGTGTATGGCTCCCAGCCGCCGATATCCGCGCCAAAGGCGAAGATAATCACATCCGTCTCCCCAATAATCGGCATTACATTGCTGCGGAACCGCTCGTCATCCGTCTGCAGCTCCTCCGCCGTCTTTACCTCTGCATTCTGATGGCCCCAGGTGTGGCTGGCAAATTCCCAGCCCGCTGCCTTCATTGCATCAGCTACCTTTTTCGCCTCGGCAACCTCTGCGTCAAAATCGAAATCCGGATTTGCATCCAGGAACTGCTGCTGGTACTTCGTCACCCGGTCAGCTTCACGGGTCTTGTACACCTCATCGGTCCGGTAGCCCAGAACTCCCTCATAGCCGGTCAGGGCAATGATCCCCTTGTGCCCGTGATAGGAGAAATCCGGGTGCTCCTCCACGAAGGTATCAATCCACGGAATCATATCATAGTCACCTACGGATACGGAACCGTCATCCTCAAGGTAGGTGTTTTTTACTTTGCCGTTC
>JAHZHG010000442.1 GCA_019420425.1 Clostridiales bacterium | reverse complement strand
CAAGAGACGAAAGATTATGCTATCTTACGCGGTACCACTCTTCTTTATGAACGGTTCAGGTCTCGGCCGGCCGCTCATCCCTCATCGGATACGGATCAATCAATCTTATATCCTGCCCGGATAACGGTCGGGTCTCCGTCTGCGTCTACTCTCCCGCAGGGCCTGCAGGATTTGGGGCAGCTTCTCCAAGGCGAGTTCCACAGTTCTCCTCTGCTGTCTCGCATCACCCGGCAGCTTTCTGGAATCAGATCCCTGTGTACTATTCCTCTTCATCGTATTTTCCTATTATCAACTATCTATTAACATACCATCAATCGTTCTTCTTGTCAACCGGTTTTTCACCGCTTATCCGGTTTTCTTCTACATCAGGAACCGGAACCAGTTAAACAGGCTGAGGACATTCACTCTCCATGCCCGCTGTCCGCCAAGCTCCTGGCGCTCAACGCCGTCTGGGATTTCATACGCTCCGTCGGGCAGCGCCTTTACCGCGTCTTTCTCGTAGCTCTCCATATAGCCGCGCAGGCGGCGGTTTATCTCCTGGCTGTGGATAACCAGCATCAGCTCGGTATCCAGATATACGCTCCGCATATCCATGTTCAGCGAACCGATCACCGCCAGCTCCTCGCCTATAGTGATGCTCTTGCCATGGTAGGAGACGCCGCCTTCATACTCGTAAACATTCAGGCCGGTTTGCAGAATCCGTTCTTTGTTTTTCCGATAGTCCGATGCCCCGAAGGGATTTCCGTTGTTGGCAACCGAGTTCGTCATCAGCATTGTCTCCGGGTTTGCCTCGCAGATTTCCCGAAGGCACTGATACATCCAGTCGTTGCAGATGATATACGGGGTGTGGATTTTTATCGGCCCTTCCGCCTCCTTCATCAGCTGCACCAGGGAATAGAATGCCGTCGGCTCCTTCGCGGATACGTGAATGGGATTGGGAAGCAGGGTAATCCGGTTCACCTCTGCCGTCATTTTGACGTAGTCCGGGGCTGCCCCGTCCAGCCCATATTCCTCTGTCAGCCGGGCATAGCGCTCTGCCAGCTCCTCCCTTGCCTCTACAATCTGTGTTTTTCCTGCATTTTCGGGATGGCGGTAAAAATACCGGCACACGTCCAGTTCCCAGACGGAGGCAAAATACTCCTCCAGCTGATGGATTGAGCTTTCCGCATTCTCCGGCTCGGCGGTATATACCAGCACATCCCGGTCGTAGTTTTTGTAGCCGTTATCTCCCAGGAAATAATCGTAGGTATTCCTCCCGCCCAGCAGGTACAGCGCGTCGTCCGCAATCACATACTTATCGTGGAGGCGTCCCATGGTTGTCCAGGGCTTAAGCAGGTTTATCCGGTTATAGATCTTGATTTCCACGTTCTCTGCGGTAGACAGCGCATAGAAGTAGTTGTTCCTGTCCATTTGGAGGATAGCCGCAGCGCCGTCTACGAGAATTTTCACCTCTACGCCGCGTTCCGCCGCCTGGATAAGGGCAGCGATGATGTCCTTGCCGCTCTCGTCCGCCCGGAATTCAAAGGTGGACAGGATAATCCGCTCCTTTGCGTGGGCGATCAGCTCCAGACGTCGGGCAAGCGCTTCGGTATTCTCCTCGATGATATACGCCCGGTCACCGGAAACCGTATCCGAATAGCAGTCCGCCGCCCGAAACGCTTCCTGGTATTCCCTGCTCACCTCCGGCTGGCGCCGGTATGCCAGGATGACTCCGGCAATGAGATACAGGACAAACAGAAGCAGGACGATGAGCAGCCGTTTTCCTATCTTTTTCATTCGCATAGCAGCTGTTTACTTTCTCTTGTCATTTCATAAAACGGTCGATGGCCCGGCTCATCTCCTCAATGGCCTGCATGTCCCCTTCCTCCACCGCCTCTACCAGGCAGTGCTTGATGTGGTCCTGCAGGATGACCTTCCCCGTGTTATTGAGGGCAGACTTTACCGCCGAGAGCTGGATCAGCACCTCGCTGCAGTCCCTTCCCTCCTCCACCATCCGCTTGATTGACTCCAGATGGCCGATGGCCCGGGAAAGCCGGTTCAGCACCGCTTTTGTATTTTCATGTGTGTGGGTATGCCCATGGGAATGGGTATACACGGTTCCGTCCTCCCGGACATGGGTGTGTACATGGC
>JAHZHG010000441.1 GCA_019420425.1 Clostridiales bacterium | reverse complement strand
TTGTTTGCTTACTCTCCTTCCCTTTAATACGGATATGCCCCTGGCACATTCCTGCGCCCGGGCACAGCCATTTTGTTTCCCCTGATATAAAACGGGGACCCTGAAGGTCCCCGCGTCTGCATCAGGCTGATCATCAGCCCCCTGTTGCCCGAATGTTTTCAAATGCTTCCTGCCATGCCGCCATTACCTCCTCAGGAGTCTGTCCGGAAATACGTCCCTCAATGTAAATCTTGATAAAGTCCTGATAATACTGGCCGGTCATACCCGGGTTCTTCTCAAAGAAATATGCGTGTTCATCCATTACCTGTGCGAAAATATCCTGCAGCGGATCGGGAGTGTCTGCGGTTACGCCTGAGATCGCGCTGATGCAGCCGCTGGCGTTGCTCCAGATCTTTCCCGCCTCTTCTGTCAGGCAAAATTCAGCGAAAAGCATGGCCTCCTCCAGATGTTTGCTGCCTTCGGAAATCATAAATGCGTCGTCTGCGTTACACGGCATATAGTTTTTGGTTACGTCATCGCTCCACGGATAATAGGTAAATCCAAATTCATCGGTATTGCCTGCCGCCTCCTGTGCAATGCGGATATCGGAAATCGCCCAGGTACCCTGCAGCATCATTGCTGCATCTCCGCGCCCAAACTGTGCATACTGGTCGGATGCCTGCTGGCTGGCGGCCTTCTCATCTACCAGCGCGTAATCCCTTACCAGAGCCTGGCCATGGGTGATAATGTCGATAAACTCCGGATAGTCGGCAAAGCTCTTTTCCCCGCTCACCAGGTCTGCGCAAAGGTTCGGCTCCTGCACCATCAGGCCTGCCCAGGTCTGGCCTTCCAGAATGATATTCTCTGTCCAGGACTCTGCATAGCCGGAGGCCAGCGGAGTCATTCCCGCATCCTTAATTTTCTGCAGCGCACCCAGTACACCGGAAATCGTTTCCAGTTCGCTCTCCTCTACTCCCGCCTCGGCAAGCATGTTCTTGTTATAATAGAAACCGTAGCCGCCGCGATCCAGAGGAATACCATAGATGTTTCCGTTCAGAGAAATGGACTCGATGCATTCCTTGTCAATGGTATCCGGGAATATTTCCGGATCCAGGGCCTTGATCAGGCCGGCCTCGATCACTTCAGGAACCTCAAACGGCCGGTAATTGATCAGATCCGGCGCATTGTCCGCCGCCACTCTCTGTTTGTACTGATTGACAAAATCATCTCTGGATAAGAACTCCACCTCTACCTTGATGTTCGGATACTTTTCCGTAAAGGCTTCGGACAGGGCAATCAGACCATCCTTCTTTCCCTGCTCTCCCATGTGGTGAAGAAAGGTCAGTGTAACCTCTTCTTCGGAAGCCGCCGTCTTGTTCTGAGCTGCCGCATTACTCACGGTTCCGGCGCCCAGCGCCATGGCAGCCGACAGGGAAATTGCTACAGCTGCTTTTGCTTTTTTCTTGTACATTGTAAACCCTCCCATGTGTTTGTTTTTTTGTAATGACAGTATAACAAACACACAGAAGGGCGTCTATTGGGCTAATCGAGCATTTTGTTAGTTATTTTGATCATTCGTTTTATCCGGCGGATTCAACGATATTCCTTGGGTGCCTTTCCGGTTACTTTTTTGAATAGCTGGTAAAAATACGCATAGTTATCAATCCCTACCATGTTGGAAATTTCGTATACCTTGTATTTTCCTTCACGCAGCAGAGATATCGCTTTTTCCACCCGCAGCTCATTGTTGATGTCTACAAAATTTTTTCCGGTTTCCTTTTTCAGCAGGCGGCTTAAATGGGCTCCGCTTAGTCCCACATAGTCGGCCAGCTGTCCCAGGCTGATTTTTTTGTCCAGATTCTCCTGAATATAGGACAGTGCGCGGCGCACGGAACAGTTATCCTGCTTTTCCGGATCTATGGCGCAGAACCGTTTTTCGGAATCCAATATCCGCTCCTCTTCTGTCCCGGTTCCCACAGAAAAGCCAAATGCCTTTTTTATCGCTTCCGTCAGTTCCTCATTATCAATCGGCTTCAGGATCAAATCCACTACGCCGATACGCAATGCGTTCCGTGCGTATTCAAACTCATTAAATCCGGTAATTACAATGCCCTTTAGCTCAGGCTTTTTCCTCCGCAGCTCTTCCAGAATCTCCAGGCCGGTAATACAGGGCATTTTT
>JAHZHG010000440.1 GCA_019420425.1 Clostridiales bacterium | reverse complement strand
TCCAGCGGGCATTTTTCATCCAAGGGTTCTCCAAAGGGAGAACTTTCCTTTAATATGAAAAAATGTGCTTCGCACATCCTCGCGACTTTTATCTGCCTCCCAGAAGCACATTTTTTCCGCGCCGGATGCATATTGCGCAGCAATAGAATACCTCTTGCATCCGTGCGCATCCTGCCGGAGGCCTTTATATCACAGGAAAATGCGAAGCAGTTTCCTGTGATATGAAAAAAAGAGCCACCTGCACTTCCATGCACATGGCTCCTGCTTTACTCTGTTTAGCCCTGATACCGCTCTGCCTGATTGCTGATTAGCTCCTTGTCCTCAAAGTAATTAATCCGCATCGCTGATTTCACCTCAGAAAGCGTCTGCGCCGCCGCTTCTCTTGCCGCGTCGCTGCCTTCCTTCAAAATGCGGTAAATCTCCGGTATATCCTTTTCTCATTCTTTTCTCCGTTTCCGGATCGGCTCAAGCTCCTCCTGGAGCACCTGATTCAGGAATTTTTTCACCTTTACATCGCCCAGTCCGCCTCTGGTGTAATGCCCCTTCAGCTCGTCCAGGTTCGCATAGTCGGGCAGATAGCGTTCAAAATGCTCCGGCCTGCAGAATGCGTCCAGATACGTAAATACGGTGTTTCCTTCCAGATGTCCCGGATCGCTCACCTGCAGGTGCTGGGGGTCGGTGTACATACTCATGACCTTTTTGCGCACATCGTCTGCGCTGTCCGCAAGATAGATGCAGTTGCCCAGCGATTTGCTCATCTTGGCCTTGCCGTCGATGCCGGGAAGGCGCAGGCACGCCTCGTTGTCCGGCAGCAGAGCCTTCGGCTCCACCAGCACCTCGGAGTATACGCTGTTGAACTTGTGCACGATCTCCCTGGTCTGCTCGATCATCGGCAGCTGATCCTCACCCACCGGGACGGTAGTCGCTTTAAATGCGGTAATATCTGCAGCCTGGCTGATCGGATAGGTGAAAAAGCCCACCGGAATGCTCGCTTCAAAGTTACGCATCTGAATCTCGGATTTTACGGTGGGATTGCGCTGCAGTCTGGCCACCGTCACCAGATCCATATAGTAAAAGGTCAGCTCACACAGCTCCGAAACCTGAGACTGGATAAACAGCGTTGATTTCCGTGGATCCAGCCCGCAGGCAAGATAGTCCAGGGCCACCTCGATGATGTTCTGTCTGACTTTCTCCGGGTTCTCTATATTATCCGTCAGGGCCTGGGCATCGGCAATCATAAAAAACAGCTTGCTGTACTCACCGGAATCCTGAAGCTGAGCCCGTCTGCGCAGGGAGCCCACATAATGTCCCACATGTAATCTTCCTGTCGGCCTGTCGCCGGTTAAAATAATTTTCTCCACTCGGTTTTCCTCCTCATTGTCCTATGGAGTCTATTCTACTCCAAAAAACGGAAAAGGTCAATTGCGGATCAGCTTTCCTGCCAGCACGCAGAGTACTATGGTAATCAGCATATCCGGCAGCGTATTTCCCACCGGGATATCCGTCCGCATCAGCAGCCGGTAAATGAAAAAGCCGATCAGCCAGATCACCAGATTCATCCAGTCCACGCCTGCCTTTGCTTCCGTTTTCCTCTTCAGGATGAAGTAATCGCTGATCTGTACGGCGATCATCGGGGCAAACACAGAGCCGATCAGATACAGAAAGTCGGTGATGGAATCCATGGGATAAAGAATCGCCGCCGCCGTACCCACAACGGCCACCGCGATGCCCATCCATTTTTCATTGATTCTGCTCCAGATGGACACAGACGAAACGCCGGCGGAATAGGCATCCAGGAAGGTAGTGGTCACCGTGGAAAATACGACGATCAGCAGACCCACAACGCCAAGGCCCGCCTTCAGCATAATCTGGGCAATGTCATAATCCCCGGTATAAATCGCCGCGCCCATGCCGATGACATACATCCAGCAGCTCACCAGACCGTAAACCACTGCGCTTACAGCGGTTGCCTTTACCGGTCTTTCGGCCTCCCGAGTATAATCGCTGATCAGCGGCAGCCAGGACAGAGGCATGGCCACTGCCAGCTCCACTGCCGCGCCAAAGCTCAGGGTATCGTCGGAAAGGGCGGACGCGCCCTGCCCGTCAAAGAAGATCACCTTGCAGAGCACCAGGGTGAGGATAAACAGGGCCGCCATGGCGGCTGTATTCAGTCTGCCGAG
>JAHZHG010000044.1 GCA_019420425.1 Clostridiales bacterium | reverse complement strand
CGATCCCACCGGGGTGCAGACGGTGCATGATGTTTCCGTTTATACGGATTGGACGGCAGAGAGCATACGCCGTGGATTTCTGGAGGAGAATAAGGTATTCTTTATCCTGACAAATTCCCGCGGACTCACGGTGGAGCAGACCACAGAGGTACATACGGAAATTGCGCGGGTAACGGCGCAGGTGTCCAGGGAGACAGGGATTGACTATATTCTAGTTTCCCGGAGCGATTCCACACTGCGCGGTCACTATCCGCTGGAGACGGAGTTGCTGCGCCGGGGTACAGAGGCCGGAACAGGCAGGGTGGTTGACGGAGAGATTTTGTGCCCGTATTTTAAGGAAGGCGGCCGGTTCACCCTGAATAATACCCACTATGTAAAATATGGAGACGAGCTGATTCCTGCTGCGCAGACGGAATTTGCCCGCGACAAGACCTTTGGCTACACCCATTCGGATCTGAGGGAGTATATCGAGGAAAAGACGGAGGGCGCATTTAAGGCAGAGGATGTGGTCTGCATTTCCCTGGAGGATTTGCGGGCGATGAATCTGGACAGGATAACCGAACAGCTGATGGGCGTGCATGACTTTGGCAAGGTGATTGTAAACGCCGTTTCCAATACAGACGTAAAGGTATTCTGTATTGCCCTGTATCGTGCCCTTGCTGCCGGACGCCGGTTCATGTACCGGACAGCCGCAGCATTTGTTAAGGCACTGGGTAATATCAGCGACAGGCCCTTGCTCTCCAGAGAAGAGATGGTGGACACGGCGAATAAACACGGAGGAATCATCGTGGTAGGCTCTCATACCCGCAAGACAACGATGCAGCTGGAGGAGCTGAAAAAGCTGGAGCAGATTCGCTTCCTGGAAATGGACTCCGATCTGGTGCTTCAGGAGGGCGCGCTGGAAAAAGAGGTGGAGAGACTGCTGGAGGAAGAGGAGCAGCTGATTTCGTCGGGGGTTACGGTAGCGGTTTATACAAAGCGCACGCTGCTGACCGTGGAGAATGATACGAAGGAGGCAGCGCTTATCCGTTCAGTGAAGATTTCTGACGCGGTGCAGGCGCTGGTGGGACGGCTGAATACGGTACCGGGATTTGTGGTAGCCAAGGGAGGCATTACTTCCAGCGACGTGGGCACAAAGGCGCTCCAGGTAAAGCGGGCTACGGTTTTAGGACAGATTCGTCCGGGTATTCCGGTGTGGAAAACCGGCGGGGAAAGCCGGTTTCCAGGTATCCCCTACGTGATTTTCCCGGGAAATGTGGGAGAGGCAGAGACACTGAGAGAGGCTGTGGAGCATCTTCTGGGATAAAAGATTGCCGATCAGAGAAATGACGGATCAATCGGATTCTGCCTGTACGGGAAGAGGAAGTTCAGGCAGATAAAATGCATATTGACAGAGAAATACCGGGCGTCATCCAGTTAATCAACGGGATGACGCCTGTTTTTTGTCCCGCCTGTCTGAAACTGTTTTGAAAAAAATTGGGGAATTGCCGGCTTTTTGCATAACTTCCTGTTAAACCTGACAAAACTAATGATGCCTATTGCAGTCCGGTGAGGCGGCGATGCTGAGGGAAAGGAAAAAAGAAAAATGAAAAAATGGGCAAAAGCCACTGCGGGTAGGCTGGTGATGGGAGCGGCGTCTTCCATGCTCCTGACCGGCTGCGGCAGTAGCAAAACAGCAGGTGGAAAGACGCAGATTGAGATTGTGCAGTACAAGCCGGAGGCGGTAAAAATAGTAGAGACTCTGGCAGAGAAGTTTAATGCAGAGCATGACGACATTGAGCTGATCATTGATTCTCCCAATGACGCAATGGCCATCTTAAAAACCAGGTTTATCCGTGAGGATTATCCGGATATCATTGGTATCGGCGGAGATATCAACTACTCCGGATTCCTGGACTCCGATATGCTGATGGATATTTCCGATTATGACGGCCTGGCCGATGTGAAAGAGGCATACCTGAAGACGAATAAGGAGCTGGAGCTTATTCCGGAGGATGGCGTGTATGCACTTCCCTATATGGCCAATGCGGCAGGCGTTCTTTATAACAAAGATATTTTCGATGAGCATGGGTGGATGGTTCCGACGACCTGGGACGAGTTCACCGCACTGTGCGGCGAAATTCAGGAGACAGGAATTTGGCCGCTGTACTTTGGGTTTAAGGATGTCTGGACCTGTCTGGCGCCGTGGAATGCGATCTGCGTTGCCCTGGCGCCAGCTGATGTAGCCAACCGGGTAAATCGCGGCGAGACCACCTTTTCCGAGGAGTATCGCGAGGTGGCAGAGCGGACGAAGGCCCTTCTTCAGTGGGCGGAGCCGGATCCATATGCGTACAGCTACAACGACGCGTGTACGGCCTTTGCAAGAGGACAGTCGGCAATGTACATCATCGGAAGCTATGCTATCCCTCAGATTCGTTCCGTAAATCCGGAAATGAACATGGATTCCTTTGTATTTCCGGCGAGCAATGTGGCTGAGGAAAATATCCTGAACTCCGGAAATGATCTGATGTTCTGCGTAATGGAAAGCTGTCCGAACAAAGAAGCCGCTTATGAGGTCCTGCGTTTTCTTCAGGCGGACGAAAACGTACAGCTGTACGTAACCGATCAGAAGGCCATACCGTGTAAGAAAGGTGATTTTGAGATGTCCGGGGATCTGAACGGAATGCGCAGGTACATCGACGAGGGTATTCTGGCTGATTATCCGGATCATCATTATCCGGCAGAGATGTCTGTTGACGCAATGATCCAGACCTTCCTGATCGATGAGGCGGAAGACGCGGCAGACATCTTTATGGAGCGTTTCGATACAGAATGGAAACGCTACAACCGTGACCGGATTGCCAGGGTTCAAGCGTATCAGAAAGAACAGGAAACGAAGGGAGGAGAAAGTAAATGAAAACCAGAAATAAAGAGCGAACGTTTCTGCTGTTTACCATCCCGGCGCTGGCGCTGTTCTTCTGCTTTAATACGCTGCCGCTGATTCAGGGCGTAATCTACAGCTTTACCAACTTTAAAGGCTATGGCTCCTTTGATTATGTGGGGCTGCGTAACTATACGGATCTGTTTACCGACGCACGCGTGGGAAGATCCTATCTGTTTACCTTTAAATATGCAGTAACATGTACGATTATGGTTAATATCCTCAGCCTGCTGCTTGCCCTGGGACTGAACAGCAGGATCAGGGGAAAGGGCATTCTGCGCGGAATTTACTTTATTCCCAATATCCTGGGCGGCCTGGTTGTCGGCTATATCTTCAGCTATTTTTTTACCTACATCCTCCCGGCTATCGGCGCCGGCCTGGGCATCTTTGCGCTGAGCAGGAGTATTCTTGCCGCCAGAGAAACGGCATGGATGGGTATCGTGGCCGTAGGGGCATGGCAGTCTGTTGCCATGAACACGATTATTTATATTTCTGGTTTACAGACCGTACCAGAGGACGTATATGAGGCGGGTATGATCGATGGGACTTCCGCATGGAAACGTTTCTGGAAGCTGACCTTCCCTCTGATTATGCCGTTTTTCAGTATTAACATGGTGCTGTGTATGAAAAACTTCCTGATGGTATTCGATCAGATCGTGGCGTTGACAAAGGGCGGCCCCGCGCAGAGCACAGAATCGATTTCCTTCTTGATTTACGAGAATGGGATGAAGGGCGGCCAGTTCGGATTTCAGAGTGCAAACGCGGTAATGTTCTTTGTCGTGATTGTCAGCATTTCCCTGTTTCAGATGAAGGCGCTGAATAAGAAGGAGGAGCAGTTATGAGAGGGAAGGCAGGAAATACCAAGTGGGTGATTATGCTTCTGCTGATCATTGGCAGCATTACCGTTTTCTTTCCCCTGTATCTGACGGTTGTCATTGCGTTTAAGCGGCCGTCGGAGATGACGAATGACATTGCAGGAAGCCTTTCCCTGCCGGAAAGCTGGAGTCTGGACAATTTCCGGGAGGCTATGGCTGTTACGGATTTCTGGCGCTCCCTGGGCAACAGTCTTCTCCTTACAGCGGCAGCCGTGCTGATTTCCCTGTTTCTGCATTCCATGGCGGGCTATGCCGTCGGCCGCAGCATGGGGAAAAAGAAGAGCTACCGTTTCGTCTATTTGTATATCGTAAGCGGTATGTTTGTTCCCTTTGCTATCCTGATGATGCCGCTGGTCAAGCAGACGGCGGCGCTGGGCATTGCTAACCGCGCGGGAGTGATTCTGCTGTACGTGGTTTTCTATATGCCGATCAATATTCTGCTGTATTCCGGTTATCTGAAGAACATTCCGGTGCAGCTGGAGGAGGCTGCCTGTGCGGACGGCGCTTCGGCCTGGGTCACATACTGGAAAATCATTTTTCCGATCATGAAGCCCATGCATGCGACCGTCGCCGTACTGACGGCCATGAGCACCTGGAATGACGTAATGACGCCTCTGGTTATCCTGTCCGGTACCGGCCAGAATACGTTGCCGCTGGCGCAGCTGAATTTCCAGACCCAGTTCGGTACAAACTACAATCTGGCATTTGCCTCTTATCTGCTGGCGCTGCTGCCCATCCTGATTTTTTACGTCATTTGCCAGAGGCAGATCATCAGCGGTGTGGTCAATGGAGCAGTAAAATGAGAGAAAATCGTAAATATTTTGGAATCGCAGTGGAAAAAGGAGGACAGGTCATGTATAATGCATCAATAATAGAATGATGGGTGTCACAAGGAGGCAGAGACAATATGGCAATTGTTTTTCATGAGGAGAACGGCACATTTACCCTGGAAACAGTGAAAAGTACGTATCAGCTGAAGGTGGATGATCATGGAATGCTGCTACACACGTATTTTGGCGAGTGCGCGGATGACAGCGACTATTCGTATCTGGTTATGCCTGCGGACCGTGGATTTTGTCCAAATCCGGGGGATGAACGGGAGAATCGCACGTATTCCATGGACTATTATCCTCAGGAATATCCCGTAAGCGGAAACGGGGATTTCCGGGTGAACTGTCTGGAGGCAGAGTTCCCTGACGGAGTGAGGGAATGTGACCTGCGGTATAAAAGCCACTCTATCTGCCGGGGAAAATATGCCCTTGCGGGACTGCCGGCCCTGTTTGACGAGGGAGAGCAGGAGGCGGAGACGCTGGAAATTGTGCTGAAGGACCGATATGAGGATCTGGAGGTGCGTCTGCTCTACGGCGTATTTGCATCAGCCGGTGTGATTACCCGGGCGGTTGTAGTGGAAAACCATACGGGCGCGCCGGTTAAACTGACGAGGGTGATGTCTGCCTGCGTGGATATGCCTGGGGATGATCTGGATATGATTCATTTTTATGGAAAACATGCGATGGAGCGGGAGATGGAGAGAAAGCCCGTGGGACATGGCGTTACACAAATTGGAAGTACACGGGGAACCTCCAGCCATCAGCACAACCCCTTTGTTATTCTTGCGGATAAACATACGACAGAGGAGCACGGCTGCTGCTGGGGATATGCCCTGCTGTACAGCGGGGGATTTCAGTTCCAGGCAGAGACAGATCAGATCGGCCAGACCAGAGCGGTTATGGGGTTCGATCCGGTCCGCTTTGCCTGGGTGCTGGACGATGGAGAAGCATTTACTGCCCCCGAGGTATGTATGTGCTACAGCAGCGAAGGCTTTGGCGGGCTTTCCCGCAGCCTGCACGAGGCTTATCAGAAGCATTTGATCCGGAGCTGGTGGAAGGATAAAAAACGGCCTGTTCTGATTAACAACTGGGAGGCCACCTATTTTGATTTTAATGCGGAAAAAATCCTGGCGATTGCCCAAAATGCGGCAGAGCTGGGGCTGGACATGCTGGTGCTGGATGATGGCTGGTTTGGCAGGAGGGACGATGACAACTCCGGCCTGGGCGACTGGGGAGTCAATGAGAAAAAGCTGGGCTGCACGATGAAGGAGCTGGCAGACAAGGTAAATACCTTGGGTTTGAAGTTCGGGCTCTGGTTTGAGCCGGAGATGGTCAGTGAGGACAGCGACCTTTACCGCGCGCATCCGGATTGGGCGCTGAAGGCGCCGGGACGCAGCCCTGTGCGGGGCAGGAACCAGCTGGTGCTGGATTTATCCCGGGCGGATGTGCGCCAATACATCGAAGAGAGCCTGTATCAGGTATTGGATTCGGCCAATATCGAATACGTAAAGTGGGATATGAACCGGTCAATCGCCAACGCATACAGCGCAGCCCTTCCCGCCGAGCGCCAGGGAGAGGTGCTTCACCGTTATGTCCTTGGCCTGTATGAGATTCTGGAGCATATGCTGGAGCGGTACCCCCGGCTGCTTTTGGAGGGCTGCAGCGGGGGCGGAGGACGGTTCGATGCCGGTATGCTTTACTATGCCCCCCAGATCTGGTGCAGCGACAATACGGATGCTGTGGAGCGGCTGAAGATTCAATATGGCACCTCCTTCGGCTATCCCATGTCTGCGATTTCCGCCCACGTTTCCGTGTGCCCGAATCACCAGAACGGCCGGGTGACTCCGCTGAAAACGCGGGGAATCTGCGCGATGCAGGGAACCTTCGGCTATGAGCTGGATTTAAGCGCCCTGACCGGAGAGGAAAAAGAAACGATAAAGGCCCAGGTGCAGCAGTTCAACGAAAACCATCACCTGTTTCAGTTCGGCGACTATTACCGCTTGACCTCTCCCTATACAAACCGGGAGTTCACGGCCTGGGAATATGCCGAAAGGGACGGATCCTCCGCGTATTTAGCTGTGGTGTTCACCGATCTCCATGCAAACGCCGAGCCGCGGCAGGTAAAATGGAAGGGACTGTGCAGGAAGGCAACGTATGAGGTACGGGATATGGACGGCAATACGGCGGAGTACACCGGCACAGCATTGATGTGCGGCGGTATGCTCCTTCCCGTGCCGAGGGAAAACTATGACTCGTTCTGTTTTTTTGCAAAACGTAGATAATCCATATCCAGGTTTGCCGGCGCTGCCTTTGCAGGATGAGAATATCCGGGGGAGAAGCGGATTTGAAAACCGGGATGAAATTGGGCAGCCGTACGAAAACGTACGGCTGCCGCTTTGTTGTGTGCCCGGCGGGCACACGTTCTAAAGGGTGCAAGTCCCTGACCCGCCCGGCAGTGGGAAGGGTGCAGCCAATGGCAAAGGCGTCATTGTGAGGTGGGGTCTGAAGGAAGCCGGAGGCAAACCACTGGCCTGTAAAAGTTGTACCCATAGGGCATGATATCCGGACAGGCTGTGAAGCGTGGATGAGGTTGCAACACAAACCAAAGTCCAATAACTGCACGGAACGCCAGCAGTAAACGGGGCAGGTATAAGTGGGAAAGAACGTGTGAGTACCCGGGGAGGTCTCATGGACATGGCAAAGACGATAGAACATTCGCCGTCATGGAGTAAAGCTTGCCATGAGAAGTCAGCAGAAGTCATAGTACCGGAGCAGCTATAGATGCCCCGGGAAGGACGGAACAATAGGAGGTGCCAATTCCAAATGGAAACCAGACATGGAATTAAGTACAGACAACTTCATATTGAGGACTACCTGAGAGAGATACCTGCGGAACAGGGAAGGGTAACAGGAGTGTACGCCCATGAATGGATGACCGGGAACCCTGGCGCCGACACGGACTTTTGGACGGACAACCTGCTTGATACCATTCTCAGGAGCGACAACCTTAACGCCGCATACAAGAGAGTGAAAGCAAACAGAGGGTCAGGCGGAATTGACGGAATGCAGGTGGATGAACTTCTGCCCTACCTGAGAGACCACCGGGACGAACTGGTCAGGCAGCTGAGGAAGGAAAAGTATAAACCCAACCCCGTCCGAAGGGTAGAAATACCCAAAGAAGAGAAAGACAAAGTAAGGAAGCTGGGAATTCCAACTGTAGTAGACCGAATGATTCAGCAGGCGATTGCGCAGGAACTCACTCCTATTTACGAAGAACAGTTTTCGGATAACAGCTATGGCTTCCGACCAGGCAGGAGCGCACATGATGCACTGGCAAGGTGCAGAAAGTACGTGGACGAAGGGTATGTTTATGCAATCAGCATGGATTTGCAAGCCTACTTTGATACGGTAAACCACAGCAAGCTCATAGAGGTACTGTCAAGAACGATCAAAGATGGACGGGTAATTTCGCTGATACACAAATATCTGAACGCTGGAGTAATGGAAGATGGAGGATTCCACGCAACACCAGAGGGTGTGCCTCAGGGAGGACCTCTAAGTCCGTTGTGTGGAAATGTGATGTTAAATGAGCTGGACAAAGAGCTGGAACGCAGGGGACACAGATTTGTGAGATACGCCGACGACTGCATTATTCTATGCAGGAGCCGGAAAAGCGCGGAAAGAACGCTGGAGCATATCATTCCATATGTTACAGGAAAGCTGTACCTGAAAGTCAATCTTGAGAAAACGACAGTCAGGCATATCAGCAAAGTGAAATATCTTGGATATGGATTCTACCGAAACAAAGGAAAATGCCGAATGCGTGTACATCCTAAGTCAATAACTAAGATGAAGAACCATCTGAGGGAATTAATGGTCAGGGGGAATAAATGGAGCAACCCGGAGAGGGAAAAGAAACTCAGAGAATATACAAATGGGTGGATAAACTACTACCGGTATGCGGACATGAAGAGCCTGATGGAAGATACGGACGAATGGCTTCGACATAGAATCCGGGCGGTGTACTGGAAACAATGGAAGAAAGTGCGGACGAGATATAAAATATTTCGGGCATTGCATCTGCCAGAGTGGCAAGTGCATAAGCTGGCAAACTGTCGGAAGGGGACATGGAGAGCGGCGGAGATGCTGAACTCTGTGCTTACTAAGACAATAATAGTGGACAGACTCGGATACCCATCCATGACCGCCCACTATCTAAAAGTACGTGTAAACTATTGAACCGCGTAGTACCGAACGGTACGCTACGTGGTGTGGAAGGGGAGGGTCAAATCTCCCCTATCCGATTTTACGGTGATACAGGAATAAATTATAATTGACAGTTGATTTACCATTCTCTATACTTAAATTTACGATACAATAACCCGTTTCTTTTCCAAATAAAAGGTTCGGAGAACAAGGAGGAAAGACTGTTATGCTGAGCAGAGAATCGGATATCAATGAGGTGAAACAAGAGGTATTATACCAGGTGGCAAAGCTGGCCTTTTCCGGGGAGCTGGAGGAGAAGCGGGACGAGATTCCGTACAGGCTGCTTCCGGGCCCAAAGGCGGTTTTCCGCTGCTGTGTCTACCGGGAGAGGGAGATCATCCGCCAGAGAGTCCGCCTTGCGGAGGGCAAATATCCGGCTGCCGGCCTGAAAAACCGCAATATTGTCCAGGTGCTGGACAGCGCCTGCGCGGAATGTCCCATCCAGCGGTTTGTGGTGACGGACAACTGCCAGAAATGTCTGGGAAAAAGCTGCCTGAATGCCTGCAAATTCGGCGCGATTTCGATAGGAAGAAATAAGGCATATATCGATCCTGACCGCTGTAAAGAGTGCGGCAGATGCGCCCAGTCCTGTCCGTATAATGCGATCAGCGACCATCAGCGCCCCTGCAAGAAGAGCTGCCCGGTAGGAGCCATCAGCATGGACGAAAATGACATTGTGTCCATTGACGACGAAAAATGCATCCACTGCGGCGCCTGTATCAAAAACTGCCCGTTCGGCGCGCTTTCGGATATTTCCTTTATCGTGCCGGTGATCAAGGCGATTCTGAAGGGAAAACCGGTATACGCCATGGTGGCTCCGGCGGGAGAGGGACAGTTCGGCAAGGGCGTGACCATGGGCGATCTGCGGGAAGCAATCCGGGCCCTTGGCTTTACCGATATGGTTGAGGTGGCGCTGGGGGCAGACCTTACCTCGGAGAGCGAGGGAGAGGAGTGGCTGGAGGCCCTGGAAAACGGACAGAAAAAGACCACCTCATGCTGTCCGGCCTTTGTCGGCATGGTGCGGCGCCATTTCCCGCAGCTGGCGGACTCCATTTCCACCACCGTATCTCCCATGGCAGCCACCTCCCGTTACATAAAAGCAAAGTATCCTGACGCAGTGACTGTATTCATCGGCCCGTGCGTGGCCAAAAAGAGCGAGGTGCTGGACGACAGGATCAGCGGAAGCGCAGATTATGCCCTGACGCTGAAGGAGCTGAAGGCTATGCTGGATGCAAAGGAGGTTAAAGTGGCGGCCTCCGGCGCAGCCATGCAGCAGGGCAGCATTTATGGGCGCAAGTTTGCTCACGCAGGCGGGGTGACGAATGCCGTGCTCCAGTCCCTGAAGGAAAAGGGAATTGATCAGGAGGTAACGGTATGCCGGGCGAACGGAGCCAAAGAATGTAAAAAGGCCCTGACCCTGCTGAAAAACGGCCGCCTCCCGGAAAACTTTATCGAAGGAATGGTCTGCGAGGGCGGCTGCGTCAACGGCCCGGGAAGCATTGCCGCGGAGCCGGAGAGCAAAAAGTTCCGGGATGCGTTGCAGTCGGTTATGGACGAGCGGAAAATTATTGATACAGTGCAGGACTGCAGGGCCGCGTGCAGCTATGAGATGCACCGGAGCTGAATGTCACACAAAAAGAAAGAGGAACACAAAAATGGTTGATCTTTGGGGCCTTCTGGAGCTGGAAGCAACGATGTTTCTGCTCATTTTAGCAGGCGGATGGTTAAAGCGGAAAGGAACGATTTCGGAGGAGGGGCAGACCAGCCTCTCCAATGTGCTGATGAATGTGATCCTGCCCTGCAATATTCTGAACTCCTTTCTGGTATCCCTGGAGGCAGATGTCTGGCGGGACTTCGCCCTGGTGATCGTGCTGTGTGCCGGAGTAATGACAGCAGCCGTATTCGGCGGCAAGGTGTTTTATCGTCTGGCGCCGGAGAGCAGCCGAAGGATTATGCAGTATGCTACCCTGAATGCCAATGTGGCTTTCCTGGGCCTTCCGGTATGCGAGGGGCTGTTCGGCCAGAGCGGTACGCTGAATGCAACGATCTATATGATCCCTCAGCGCCTGGTGGTATGGTCATACGGCCTGTTCGTGCTGGGAAGCGGCGAAAGAGATCAGAAACGGTCAGGCATAAAAAGCCTGGTTTTGCAGCCCTGTATGCTGGCCGCGGAGATCGGCCTTGTGTTCATGCTTTTTTCCCTGAAGATGCCGTCTGTTTTACAGCTGACCATCAGTCAGCTGGGCAAATGCCTGTTCCCTATGTCCATGCTGCTGATCGGAGCCATCCTGTCCAAAACGGATCTGAAAACCATTGTAAACCGCTGGACCATATATTATTCCCTGATCCGCCTTGCCGTACTGCCGGGACTGGCCTTTGTCCTTGGGCTGGCGCTGGGCGCCAGAGGAGCCGCCCTGGGCGTAGCCGTGGTTATGGCCGGAATGCCGGCTGCCGGAATCACCGCGATTCTGGCCGGACAGTTCGGCCTGGATCAGGAATTTGCTTCTAAAATCGTAGCGTTGTCCACGCTGCTTTCCACGGTCACGATACCGATTTGGGGGTACGTGACGCAGCTTGTATAAAAAGAATGATTCGAGGAACAAGATAATGATTGAATGTACAATGATTCCGGGAGAAAAGGAATGGGAGGCCATGGCCAAAATCCTCTGCCGGGGAAACAAAATGCTGAAAGTGCTGCAGGTGATCTATGCCCTGCTGGGAATTTTCTGCTTTGGTCTGGGCGCGATTGAGATTATCGCGTATTTTGCAGGGGATGCCGGGGCGGACAAGGCAGTAATCGGCGCCTGCCTTGTTGGTATGTCTGCTTTTTGCCACTATATGGCGATCAAAGGGGTGTACGGACGGTTCCGCCGGATGAAGAAAAAAATGGATCGCGCAGGCGGAAATCCGGAGCGCCGCTACCAGTTTGACGAGAACGGCATATTTGTCCATATGCCCGAAAAGGATCTGAACCTTTCATGGAATGAGATCACCGGCTGGGGAGAACAGGATGACTTTATTTATCTGCGTAAAGAAAATTATGTTATCCTGGTCAGAGAGGACCGATTTGTGACCGGAAGCGCCGAAGAGCTGAGGGAACTGATCCGCAGCGCAATAAATGCCGGCCGCGTTTTATGAATCGAAAAGGGGAGAGGATTCCCGGCAGGAGGCGGAAGCGGAAGAGAAAGCCGGCCGGGATCCGGCGGCGCAAATCCCGTTCCCAAAGCCCTGACCCGGGCCAGGAGGCTCAGGCAGGACGGTGCGCACGGTATAGTGATGGATACGGAGAAAACGTATATACGGCTAACGCCGGCGGAAAACATTTGTATTGCATAAATAGGAATTATATTATATCACATAAACAAATAATAACATCTAAACTATTTCTGGGAATCTGATTTATTGCTATTGTTCACTGCATGGCTTGGAGCTGAATAGTAACAATTCATTTTGCATTCAATTCTGAATTTATTCCCGCACATTTGCAAAACCAGTAAATCTATAGTAAAATCAGGAGGTAAATATATATGACCGACACCACAATCCGCCGTAGCTATAAGGACAGCCTGTTTCGCATGATATTCCGTGAGAAAACAGCCCTGCTGAGCCTGTACAATGCGGTCAATGGCTCCGACTATCAGAATCCGGACGAGCTGGAGATCAACACCATAGCGGATGTCCTGTACATGGGGATGAAAAATGACGTGTCCTTTATCATTGACCACTATCTGAACCTGTACGAGGCGCAAAGCACCTGGAACCCGAACATGCCCCTGCGGGGCCTGCTGTACATCAGCAGGGTGTATCAGGGCTATATCGAGGTGCATCATCTGGATATATATTCCGAGACACTGCTGGAGCTGCCGACGCCGCAGTACATTGTATTTTACAATGGACAAAAGGATAAGCCAGACATACAAAAGCTGAGGCTGTCGGATTCCTT
>JAHZHG010000439.1 GCA_019420425.1 Clostridiales bacterium | reverse complement strand
CGTTGATTTTGCTGAAAAAACTGCTTATAATACAACTAAATAATTAATAAAACGGGGAGAGAAATCAGGGATAGGGAGTATCCTTGTTTTTTATACGAAAAATGTCAGTTCGAATTTAGCGCTTTCCGTTTGGGAGATATGGATTATGGAAATGGAATTACCCCTTTTTATTACTTATTTAGATGAGATCAAAAATGCGTCCAAAAGTACCATGATGTCATACCAGAGGGATTTAAAAAAGCTGAACGCTTATCTGGATGAGCATGGGATTTCCGGAATAAAGGAGATTACCAGCACAAATCTGAACTCCTATATTTTATATTTGGAAAAACAGGGACTTTCTGCGGCTACTGTGTCCAGAAATGTGGCTTCCATGCGGGCATTTTTCCACTATGCGTTTCGGGAGCATCTGATTGAGAGCGACCCTTCGGAAAATATTAAATCGCCCCATCAGGAAAAGCGTCTTCCGGAGATTCTGGAGATGGAAGAGGTAGTCCGCCTGCTGGAGCAGCCGAATCGCGACTGCCCGAAGGAAATACGGGACAAGGCTATGCTGGAGCTGCTTTATGCCACCGGTATGCGGGTTTCTGAGCTGATTAACCTGAAAACCGGGGATATCAATCTGGAGCTGGAGTACCTGATCTGCAGGGATGGAGAGAAAGAACGGATTATTCCCTTTGGACAGGCGGCAGCCGCAGCGCTTGAGCACTACCTTCAGGGGTCACGGGAGGAGCTGCTGAAGGGGGAGGAGAGCAGTTATCTCTTCATTAACTGCTCAGGCAAGCCGATGAGCCGTCAGGGCTTCTGGAAGCTGATCAAGCATTACGCCAAAAAGGCGGGGATCGAGGATATTACGCCCCACACCCTGCGGCATTCTTTTGCCGCCCACCTCGTACAGAACGGGGCAGATTTAAAGTCAGTCCAGGAAATGCTGGGACATTCCGATATTTCCACCACACAGATATACATGACGCTGAATGTCAACCGTGTACGCCAGGTATACGCCAAGGCGCATCCGAGGCATTGAGTACGATTATACCATACAAAAAAGGGAACTGCCCGGGGCAGTTCCCTTTTTCGTAGTGAAGAACAGGTTTTTCCGGCAGGGGTCAGCAGTTCCGGTAGATCTCATAGATCAGCTCTTCGGATTCCTCCCAGCCCAGACACGGGTCGGTGATGGACTTGCCGTATACGTGGTTCTCACAGCCGATTTTCTGACTCCCGCTTACCAGATAGCTTTCGATCATGACGCCTTTGACCAGTTCTTTGATTTCCGGGTTATAGTTTCTGCTGTGCAGGACTTCCTTGACGATACGCACCTGCTCGGCGTACTGCTTGTTGGAATTGGAGTGGTTGGCATCCACAATGGCAGCCGGATTTTTCAGGTCCCGTTTGCCGTACATTTCCAGCAGAAGCATCAGATCCTCATAGTGGTAGTTCGGAATAGAATTGCCGTGCTTGTTTACCGCGCCTCTGAGAATCACATGGGCCAGGTCGTTGCCCTCCGTGGTGACATGCCAGCCGCGGTAGATAAATTCGTGGGGGGTCTGCGCTGCCTTTACCGAGTTAAACATGACGGAGAGGTCGCCGCTGGTGGGATTTTTCATGCCGGCGGGAACATCCATTCCGCTCACCGTCATCCGGTGATGCTGGTCCTCCACGGAACGCGCGCCGATGGCCACATAGGAGAGGATATCGTCCAGATAACGGAAGTTCTCCGGATAGAGCATTTCGTCTGCCGCGGTGAGGCCGGATTCTTCTACCGCACGGATATGCAGCTTACGGATAGCCAGCAGGCCGGCCAGCGGATCCGGCTTCTTTTCCGGGTCCGGCTGATGGACCATTCCCTTGTAGCCTTCACCGGTAGTTCTTGGCTTATTCGTATAAATCCGGGGGATCAGGATCAGGCGGTCTCCAACCTTGTCCTGAACGCGGGCAAGACGGCCGATGTATTCGCATACAGCCTCTTCATTATCGGCGGAGCAGGGGCCGATGATCACGACAAACTTATCTGACTCTCCGGTAAATACCTTGCGGATTTCCTGGTCACGGGCAGCCTTGATGGAGGAAACCCGTGCGGAAAGGGGATACTGCTTTTTTATTTCTGCCGGAACCGGCAGCTTTTCGATGAAAGTAATAGGCATAAGATGTACTCCTTTGACACAATCTAACAATTTATTATT
>JAHZHG010000438.1 GCA_019420425.1 Clostridiales bacterium | reverse complement strand
ACAATGGATGGCGCCAATGTGGAGATCGCCGAGCGCGTGGGGGAGGAAAACATCTACATCTTTGGCCAGAGCAGCCGCCAGGTCATCCATCGGTATGCTCAGCATGACTACTGCTCCCGCGACTGGTACGAAAGCGATCCCAACATCCGCCGCGCCATTGATTTTCTCATTGGGCCGGAAATGCGGCAGGCGGGACATGAGGAAAATCTATACCGCCTGCACGGAGAGCTGACCGGTAAGGACTGGTTCCAGACCCTGCCCGATTTTAACGCCTATGTGGTGCGCAAAAACCAGGCCATTGCAGATTATGCCTCAAGTTCCGAAGAGTGGAACCGTAAGTCGCTGGTCAACATTGCCAAAGCCGGCTTCTTCTCCTCAGACCGGACCATTGCCGAATATAACCGGGATATCTGGCATCTGGGATAAACCGCAGAAAAAAAGGAGCGCTGATGATCAGCCCTCCTTTTTTTCTGTCTGCCTGTATTAATTTTTACCGACCACACAGGCCTTCATCATGTTCGTATTTCCCGATACGCCCAGCGGCACGCCGGCGGTCAATACCACCAGATCGCCGTCCTCCACGCGTCCGGAGGCCTTTGCCGTATTTACGGCGTGCTGGAACAAAAGCTCTGCGTCGTATTCTTCCTCAAACAGCAGCGGATCCACTCCCCAGGACAGATTCAGCTGGCGGCATCTGGATTTTTCTGTCGTGCAGCTAATGATCGGACATCCCGGATGATACTTGGAGATCATGCGGGCCGTATGCCCGGACTTGGTCACGGTGATGATCGCCTTCGCCTTCAGGTCGGAGGCCGTCGTGCAGGTAGCGTGGGAGATTGCGTTGGTAATGTTCGCGTCGCCCAAGCGTCCCCGCTCTCTCATCTCCTTGTCAAAGTCAATATCGCTCTCTGTGCGCAGGGCGATCCTAGCCATCGTCCGCACAGCCTCCACCGGATACTGGCCTGCGGCCGTCTCTCCGGAGAGCATGATTGCGCTGGTTCCCTGGTAGATGGCGTTGGCCACATCCGTCACCTCCGCTCTCGTGGGACGTGGATTCTTCATCATGGAATCCAGCATCTGGGTAGCCGTAATTACGTGCTTTCCAGCACGGGATACCTTCTGAATCAGCTCCTTCTGGATCACCGGAACCTCTTCCATGGGGATCTCGACCCCCATATCGCCTCTGGCTACCATAATGCCGTCGGCCACCTCAAGGATATCGTCGATATTGTCAATTCCCTGCTGGTTTTCGATTTTCGCAATAATGCCGATATTTTCTCCGCCGTTTTCCATCAGGATTTTTTTCAGCTCCCGGATGTCGTCGCCCGTGCGGGTAAAGGAGGCGGCGATGAAGTCAAATTCCTGCTCAATGCCAAAGAGGATATCCTCTCTGTCCTTCTTGCTGATAAAGGGAATATTCAGCTGTGCGCCCGGCACATTGATCCCCTTGTGGTTGGAAACCCTTCCGCCGTTTTTCACCTTACATACGATGTCTTTGCCCGAAATCTGAAGCACCTCCATCTCGATCAGGCCGTCGTCAATCAGGATACCGTCGCCCGGCTTGATATCCTGGTAAAGCTCCTTGTAGGTAATGGATGCGCCGCCCTTGTCTCCCATGCGCTCTTTATGATAGAGGACAAACTCCTGGCCGGCGTCCAGCATTACAAAGCCCTCTTTAAAATCCTGCAGCCGGATTTCTGGTCCCTTTGTATCCAAAAGGGCCGCAATCGGCAAATGAAGCTCTTTGCGGATGCGCTTGATCCGATCCAGGCGGGTCTTCTGCTCTTCATGGGTCCCATGGGAGAAATTCATCCTGGCAACGTTCATTCCTTCCTTCATCAACGCTCTGATTTTCTCGTCACTGTCCACCGCAGGGCCAAGGGTACATACGATCTTCGTTTTTCTCATCGGCGCCTCTCCTCGCAAGAATCTTTCTATGAGTACCGTATTTGCTGTCTCTGGTACAGCAGCTGTCGTTTTCGTTTCCACTTTCTTTTTTGCCACCTCCATGATGTCTGAAAATTTACCTGTAATATAGGCGTAATTCTGCCGCTGATGGGGAATCAGGCAGTTGGTACAATCCTTAACTCCCTTCTCGGTGTAGCGGAAATTTCCCCCGCACTGCTCCCCCAATGCATAAAGAGGGCAGTAGCAGAACAGGCAGTTAAAATTATCCGGGTCATTTGTTTTGT
>JAHZHG010000437.1 GCA_019420425.1 Clostridiales bacterium | reverse complement strand
GCTGATGCCGGTGTTTGGCTCAATGCTGTATCTGATCTGTCAGCGCATACAGCCGGGCACTAAGCAGGTAAAGGAAAAGCTGGCCAGATACGACCGGAAAAATATTGTCTATGCCCAGCAGAACAAAGAGGTATACAAGGAGCTGTACAGGGAGGACGCACAGATGGCAGGGCTTGCCAACTATCTGTGCAAAAGCGGAGGCTTTCCGGTTTTCCAGAATACATCCGTCACGTATTTCCCGATAGGCGAAGCCAAGTATGAAGAGATGCTCAGGCAGCTTAGGCTGGCGAAGTCTTATATTTTCATGGAGTATTTCATCATCAAGAGAGGGGAAATGTGGGACAGCGTCCTGGAAATCCTGGAAGAAAAGGTGAAGGAAGGCGTGGAAGTGCGGGTAATGTACGACGGCATGTGCGCGTTCAACAAGCTTCCCTATCGCTATCCGGAGGAGCTGGAGAAAAAGGGGATCCAGTGTCAGATGTTTTTCCCCATCCGGCCGTTTTTGTCTACGGTGCAGAACAACCGGGATCATCGGAAAATTCTGATTATCGACGGCCAGGTAGGCTTTACCGGCGGGATTAACCTGTCGGATGAGTACATCAATAAAACCCATCCCTACGGACACTGGAAGGATACGGCGATCATGCTTCAGGGCGACGCGGTGCAGAGTCTGATCCTGATGTTCCTGCGGATGTGGAATGTGGACAGTCACAGCTACCGGGAAACCTTCAGCCAGTATATGAACCCGAGGACTCCGGATACTCTGGTGAAAAAAGACGGATATATTGTTCCCTTTGGGGATAACCCCTTTGAACTGGAGCATTATGGAAAATCGGTTTATACGTATATCTTATACCATGCGACCAGATACGTGCATATCATGACGCCGTACCTGATCCTGGATAAGACGCTGGTCAACGCGCTGGTCGGAGCGGCTAAGCGCGGGGTAGAGGTAAAACTGATCCTGCCCGGCATACCGGACAAAAAATATGCCTACACACTGGCCAAGAGCCATTATCGCGAGCTGATTGAAGCGGGGGTGGAAATCTATGAATACGAAGCAGGATTCGTGCACGCCAAAGTATTTGTCTCTGATGATCAAACGGCGGTGGTTGGAACGATTAACCTGGATTACCGCAGCCTTTATCTTCACTTTGAGTGCGGTACTCTCCTTTATCGCAATTCGGAAATCCCGGCGATAGAAGCGGACTTCCAGCAGACCCTCAGCCGGTGCAAGAAGGCGACGGGAAATGAATTCTATGAACAGAACCTGCTGATGCAGGTCGGCGGCTGGCTGCTTAAGCTGGTGGCTCCGCTGATGTAGCAGAAGGATTGATAGATACAGACATATAGAGGGAAAGGATGGCGATCATATGCCGATTAAAGTACAGGGGGATCTCCCGGCGAGGGAGATTTTGGAACGGGAAAACATCTTTGTGATGGATGAACACCGGGCGGAGCATCAGGACATCCGTCCGCTTCAGATATTGATTCTGAACCTGATGCCGCTGAAGGAGGATACAGAGCTGCAGATCCTGCGCTCTCTGTCCAACACACCGCTGCAGGTGGACGTGACCTTCCTTAGGGTCAGCAGCCATGATGCGAAAAACACATCCAGCAGCCACCTGAATAAGTTTTACGTAACCTTTGACGAGATCCGTCATCTCAAATACGATGGGATGATCATTACCGGAGCGCCGGTGGAGCAGATGGAGTTTGAAGAGGTGGACTATTGGGAAGAGCTGACCACGATCATGGCGTGGACCAGGGAAGCCGTGACCTCCACGATCCATCTCTGCTGGGGAGCGCAGGCAGGCCTTTACTACCACTTCGGTCTGCAGAAGCGCCAGCTGGACCACAAAATGTTCGGCCTGTTCTGGCATAAGGTGATGAACCGGAAAATCCCCCTGGTCAGAGGCTTTGACGACATGTTCCTGGCGCCCCATTCCCGGCATACGGAGGCAATCAAGGCATGCCCGGAGCTGATGGTGCTGGCGGAGTCCGAGGAGGCGGGAGTGCTGCTGGCAATGACGAAGGACGGCCGGCAGATTTACATGATGGGCCACCCCGAGTATGACCGGGTAACCCTGGATCAGGAATATAAGCGCGACCTGGGCAAGGGACTGGATATCGACCTGCCCAAGAACTATTATCCCAATGATAACTGTCAGGAGAAACCGCTGCTGATGTGGCGCTC
>JAHZHG010000436.1:571-2244 GCA_019420425.1 Clostridiales bacterium | reverse complement strand
TACGTCCTCCAGAGTGATGGGCAGGCCAACGCTCATGCAGAAGGAGATCACTTCGTCAACCAGCTCCATCGGCGCATTCTCTGCAACCAGCTGGCAGATCGTACCAAAGGCAACCTGCTCGCCGTGCAGCATACGGCCTGCGGTGGGCACTGCGGTAATGCCTTCCTGTACGGAGTGTGCAGCCGCACATCCGGTATTCTCAAAGCCCAGTCCGCTCATCAGGGTGTTTACCTCGATAATGGTCTCCAGGGCCTCGGTTACACAGTGACGCTCTGCGGCGATCTTCGCCTTCAGGCCGTTGGCAATCAGCATGTCATAGCAGGCCTGTGCGATAACCATAGCGGTCTTGGTTCTGCGGAACTCTCCGGACTCGCCGGCAATGTAGTTGGCGCTGTCGGATGCCTCGTTTGCCTTTGCCTCAAATACGGTTGCCAGGGCGTCGCCCATACCGGAAACCAGGAAGCGTACCGGCGCGTCGGCAATGATTCTGCTGTCAATCAGAACAATATCCGGGTTCTTTATGTAATGACGTGCATGGGAATGCTCTCCGTTCGGTTTGTAGATAACGGAAAGGGAGCTGGTGGGCGCGTCTGTGGATGCAGAGGTCGGGCATACGACTACCGGGACATGCAGGTCGTCTGCTACTGCCTTTGCCGTATCCAGAGATTTTCCTCCGCCGATTCCTACAATTACGGAAGGATTGATTTCCTTCGCCATCGCGGTTTTTTCTGCGATCTGTTCTTCAGATACCTCCGTATTAAATACTGCGGTTTTGAAAACGCCCGGGCGGGACTCGTAGAGCTTGCCCAGCTTTTCGGTCAGACTGTCATAAAAGAACTGGTCGATAACCGCAAATACGTTTTCCCCGAACATGGACGTATACTTCGGAAGATTATTGATCTCGCCAGGTCCCTGGATATATCTTCCCGGTGATCCCCATGACATTGTCGTTGTTTTCAAATTGTTCGCCATTTTACAATTACCTCCTGACTTGTGCTAGAACTGAAAGATACTTTATCCTTACCTTTCATTGTTGTAATGTTACTACATAATATCACTTCTTTTGCCATTTGTCAACTTAAACATAAATCTCTTTTTTCTTTTCTTTGTTTCCGTCATTTTTGCTTTACCTGTTTTGGGTTTTTTTCCGGCCGGAAAGGGAAAGAACCCAAAAATAAACAAAATTTTATTAAATTGGGGGCAGAAATCCTGGAATATGTCTGCTATAATAACGCCATAGGCATTTGTCATTACATTATGCCATAACTACATAACGATGTAGATCGAGGAACGAACCAAATTATTTTATTACTCAGGAGGTAATGCAATCATGAAAACATTTGTAGTTAACCAGGACGGCTCCACCGAAATCAGAGAAATCCCGAAACCGAGATACAATGCCAACCAGGCTCTGGTAAAAACAATTGCCTGTGGAATGTGCGGCACCGACGTTAAGCTGCTCCACCACACCTTCAAGGGCTTCCCGAAGTCCATTTACCCGATTATGCTGGGTCATGAGGGCGTAGGCGAAGTCGTAGAAGTAGGAAGCAACGTTACCACCTTTAAAATCGGCGATAAGGTTATCCTTCCCTTTGTTGATCCGGATAAGGAGCTGTACGGCGATCTTGGCTCCGGCTGGGGCGCGCTGAGCGAATATGCCGTTGTATGTGATC
>JAHZHG010000436.1:262-561 GCA_019420425.1 Clostridiales bacterium | reverse complement strand
CGCATTTGCCCAGACCGTACTTTCCGACGATCTCGACCCCGTAGACGCCGTTATGATCGTAACCTTCCGTGAGGTACTGAGCAACATCCGCTACTTCGGCATCAAACCCGAGGACAGCGTAGTCGTATACGGCTGCGGCCCGGTTGGCCTGACCTTTATTAAATTCTTAAGCCTGTGCGGCGTTAAGGAAATCACCGCTGTGGATATCATCGACGAGAAGCTGGAAAGCGCAAAGGCAAACGGCGCCGCCCATATCTTCAACAGCAAAAATGCAGACGTGGAAAAAGAGGTTCGCGCCC
>JAHZHG010000436.1:0-252 GCA_019420425.1 Clostridiales bacterium | reverse complement strand
TCGTGGTAAATGCCGCCATGCCTCTGATCAAGGACCGTGGATTTGTACTCTGCTACGGCGTACCGGAGAAGGAAGAAATCACCATCGACTTCAGCAAGGCAGACTACAACTGGAGAGTTATCTACCAGCAGATGCCGAGAAAGAAAGAAGAAGGCGCTGCTCACGAGCAGGTTATGGAGTGGATCCGCAGCGGCCAGCTGGTTATCAAGGATTTCATCTCCGATTACTTCAAGTTCGAAGATGCCGTAGAGG
>JAHZHG010000435.1:276-2256 GCA_019420425.1 Clostridiales bacterium | reverse complement strand
CGTGTATTGGACGTTTTCCGTGCGAAGCACCTGCCTGTAATACAGGTAAAGGAAGTCCACAGGAAAGATCATGTAGACTTTGGCCGGGAACTGGATGGCTCTGAAGGGGTTCATCTGTTGGAAAATGATCCACATACGGATTATGCTCAGCTTACCTATCCTCTTCCGGGGGAATATACTATTACGAAAAGAAGATACAGCTGTTTCTTTGGAACGGATTTGGAAATCCTGCTGAAAGGCTTGAAAGTAGATACGTTATACCTGATTGGCGGATTCACTGATGTCTGTGTGCATTATACGGCGGTTGATGCCCATCAGCATGACTATCATTTTAAGGTGGTCACAGATGCCTGCGGCGGTTCCAGTGTAGAAGCGCACAATTATGCCTTAAAGGCAATGCGCTATTTGCAGAGGGATGCGCTGATCACAGTAGCTGATATTGAATCGGCGTTATAATGTTGCTAAAATAACTGCATTTTATTAACCTGTAGAAATAGTATGCTCATCAGGGCATTATAGATTCCAATGGTGCAGTTGGTAAGGCCGAGAGGAAATGTTATCAATGAAAAGATATCTGCTGTGATGTTGTCAGACTCAATAAATTTTGGGCCTGCCCGGAATTGCTCCGGCGCAGGCCCTCCTGTTTATTTCAGAAATCCATTGATAATTGTTTCTTCTGCCTCTTCCTCCGTCAGTCCCAGGGTGCGCAGCTTCTGAATCTGCTCCCCGGCAATCTTTCCAATGGCAGCTTCATGGATCAGGGAGGCTTCCATGCTCCGGGCATCCAGCGACGGCGCGGCATTCACCGTTCCGTGCTCAGCCAGCAGGGCGTCGCATTCGGAATGTCCGGTACAGCGGCCCATGCCGCGGATGCAGGAGAAAAACTCCTGGTGGGAATTTCCCCTTGCCACAGAACGGGAGACCAGATCAGCCCCGGAATCCTCACCCTCGAGAACTACCTCAAAATCGGTCCGGGCAGTCTCTTCGCCGTCGGTCATGATGCGTTCCCGGACAACAAGCTGTGCGTGGGCGCCCAGGGTTGCCTTTGTTTTGCGCAGCGTACTGTCCACGCCGCGCAGCTGGATCGTATCCATCTCCAGCCGGGAGTCCTCCTCCAGAAATGCTTCGGTGACGGGATCAATCCGTTTGCGGCCTGTACCCTTTCCGGTGCCGACATGCTTTTCCCGATAAACCACACTGGCCCCTTTGGCCAGGAAAAACCGGTGGATACCGTTGTGGAAGGCTTCTTCCTCCGTGTCGGTGTGGACGCCGCAGCCGGCGATGATCTCAATATCTGCACCCTCGCCGATATAAAAGTCGTTGTATACCAGATCATTGACATTTCCCCTGGTCACGCATGCAGGGATACGAACGGTTTCGCCCTTCGTGCCGGGGAGCACATGGATTTCCAGGCCGGGAGCGTCCGTCTTGGATTCAATCCGGATATGCTCTGTGGACTGCCTGGCAGCGCACATGCCGTTTTCACGGATGTTGTAGGCGCCCTCCAGCTTTCCGTCCTTAATGTCAGCAATCAGCTTCAGCAGCTCGTCTGTAATTTTATCCATTGCAGGACACCTCCTCACTGTTTCTGGGGCAGCGGCTTTGCCATTCTCCCGTAAGAAGGGAGGGCAGGATTTCCTCGCGCGTGCCCTGGGTGCGGATTTTTCCGTCGGCAATCACGATGATTTCGTCGGCGATGGAGAGAATCCGTTCCTGATGGGAAATGATGACCTGTGTGCCGCAGTGCTGGTTGCGCAGCTCCTCAAAGGTGCTGACCAGCCGGGCAAAGCTCCACAGGTCGATACCGGCCTCCGGCTCATCAAAAATGGCGTATTTTGCTTTGCGCGCAAGAACGGTGGCGATCTCAATCCGCTTGCTTTCGCCTCCGGAAAGGGAAGCGCTCATTTCCCGGTCTACATATTCCTCAGCGCAGAGCCCTACCTTACCTAACAGGGCGCAGAGCGCCCCCTCATCCAGAGG
>JAHZHG010000435.1:0-266 GCA_019420425.1 Clostridiales bacterium | reverse complement strand
CGGCGGCCAGATTCAGCAGGTCGCGTACCGTGATTCCCTTGAACCGGACCGGCTGCTGAAATGCATAGCCCAGACCCATGCATGCGCGGGCCGTCAGGTCGCTGCCGGTGATATCTGTCCCGTCAAACCAGATTTTTCCGGATGAGGGGGTGAGCAGGCCGGCAATCAGCTTGGCGAGCGTGGTTTTCCCTCCGCCGTTCGGGCCGGTAATGACAACCAGCTTGCCCTCGGGGATAGAGAGGGAGACGTCATTGACGATTCCCAGC
>JAHZHG010000434.1 GCA_019420425.1 Clostridiales bacterium | reverse complement strand
CCCCGGCCTTCAGATGCTCAAGAATGGTCTGGCGGCCGTCCGGCAGGATACGCAGCAGAAGCCCGTTTCCTGAACGGATAATGCCGAGGGTGTGGGGGGAATCCCCATAGGTATAAATGGTGCTGCCCGCGGTGAAGCTGCGGGTAATGGCGTTAAAGCAATGCAGCATGTGCCGGCAGTCCGTATCGGAAATGCCGTCAAAAAGCAGGGTTTCTTTTGCCATAGCGGTCTTGGCCTCCTTTTGCCCGGTTTGGACAGAAAAATATATTTGTTGCATATGCAACGGAAATTTCTTTGCTTATTGGATATACTATACTCGATTGAGCAACAGATATCAACAGACATCTAATCATTGAAAGGAGAATTTTACCATGAAAAAGTATATTTGCGAACCGTGCGGATACGAGTATGATCCGGCTGTAGGCGATCCGGATAACGGTATTGCGCCGGGTACTGCTTTTGAAGACCTGCCTGACGATTGGGTTTGTCCGATCTGCGGAGTGGGAAAAGATGAGTTTGTAGAGGCATAAGCGGAAAAATCCACAGACACGCCCCGGGATGTCCCGGGGCGTGTCTTTCTAATACGGACAATTGCAAGAATAGGAAGAACTAATACTTGACAAGCCAAAGAAAAAAATGTAGAATAATAGACCTAAAGCATTCAAAAACGGGCATAACTTGGGTAAAGAGCGGCAAAGGAGCTATTTACCCAATTTTTATGAGTACAGCGATGCGCTTAATTAAAGCTCTGTAGCGGATGCAGTCCGGCGGCGTTGTCTGAAGCCGGCGAGAAAAAGAAAAAGGAGACTGTGTTATGGTAAAGTATATCATTAAGCGTCTGGGCCTGGCGATTGTAACCATATGGGTGGTTGCTACCCTGACTTTCTTTCTGATGAACATGGTACCGGGAGGACCGTTCCTGTCTGAGAAGGCGGTAAGCCCAAAGGCAATGGCCGCACTGGAAGAAAAGTACGGACTGGATAAGCCTCTCCATGAACAGTATGTAACGTATATGACGGACGCGCTCCACGGCGATTTCGGCGACAGCCTGAAGCAGAGAGGACGTACCGTTGCGGGAATTATTTCCAGTAAATTTCCGGTATCCGCGCGTCTGGGCGGCATAGCGGTTCTGGTGGCCTTCTGCGTCGGCGTTCCCCTTGGATGCATATCCGCGCTGAACCGGGGAAAGCTGGGGGATAATATCATTATTGTCATCGCCACCTGCGGGATAGCGGTGCCCAGCTTTGTGATCTGTACGGTGCTGCTGTATACCTTCGGCGTGCGCCTGGGCTGGTTGCCGGTACTGGGCCTGAAGTCCTGGAAGCACTATATTATGCCGGTGACGGCACTGGCCTTTTATCCTACGGCTTATATTACCCGCCTGATGCGCTCATCCATGCTGGATGTGCTTGGGCAGGACTATATGCGTACGGCAAAGGCAAAGGGGCTGAACCAGTTTGTCAGTTTGTTTAAGCACGCGCTGAGAAATGCGATCCTGCCGATCATTACCTACCTGGGGCCTCTGCTGGCCTACACCGTAACGGGCAGCTTTATCGTGGAAAAGATCTTCACGATTCCGGGACTTGGCGGAGAGTTTATCAGCGCCATTACAAACCGTGATTATACGTTAATCATGGGAACAACGATTTTCCTGGCGACGCTGATGGTATTTATGAATGTGATCGTGGATATCGCCTACAAGATAGTCGATCCCCGGATCAAGCTGAAATAAGGAGGCAGACAGAACATGAAAGAGAGTCCAAATCCATTAAGCATGCAGTTAAAGCTGAAGCCGGAGGATTTCCTGCCCGCTTCGGATACGGAAAAGCAGAGCCTGGTGGTGATGCGGGAGAGCGTAAGCTTCTGGAAGGACGGCCTGCGCCGCCTAAGAAAGAACAAGATCGCCATGGCCAGCCTGTTTGTGGTCATCATTATCATGATTTTTTCCTTTATTGTTCCTTCGTTTTATCCCTACTCCTATGAGCAGCAGATCCGGGGCAGCGAAAACCTGTCTCCGATGACCTACTCTGAGGAGGAGCAGGAACGGATAGACGCAGGAGAAAAGGTATTTCCCCATGTCCTCGGTACAGATAAGCACGGCCGCGATTACGCCATCCGTGTCATGATGGGCAGCAGAGTCTCCCTGATTGTCGGTCTGGTAGCGGCAGTGATCATCCTGGTTATCGGTTCCTTTATCGGTTCCGTTGCCGCGTTCTGCGGAGGCTGGGTAGATCTGATCCTGATGCGTATTGTAGATAT
>JAHZHG010000433.1 GCA_019420425.1 Clostridiales bacterium | reverse complement strand
CCACGCCTCCGTCCTTGTCCGGCCCCTCGTCATGCTCCAGGCCCGCTTCCTTCATGGTACGGTAAATGATATCGACCGCGCCCTCCACATAGCGCTCCTGGTCGGTATCCTCGATACGGAGCAGGAAATCTCCGTCCTCATGCTTGGCAATCAGATAAGCATAGAGCGCAGTCCGTAAGTTGCCCACATGCATCCTTCCTGTCGGACTGGGGGCAAACCTTGTTCTGACTTTACTCATGATGTGCTTATTCCTCAATTCCTTTATTCTTCAGATAATCTACAACGGCGCCTACCGTGGTGAGGCTCTCCAGTTCCTCTGTGGGAATCTCTACGGAATACTCATCCTCCAGGGCCATTAAGAAGTCTCCATCGTAATCTCATCTTCGCTGCAGTTTAACTGTTCTGCAATCATTTCTTTCATTTTTTCAAACATTCTCAATTCTCCTTACTTTACATGGTATAATGCTGTCCGAATAGCCGAATGTAAACTATTACTATTCAGAAGTATAAAAAGCCCTGACTGGTTTGTCAAGGAAATTTTATCAAATTCTGATCCGTTTGGATACGCTCAGCGCAATCGCCATTTCCGCCATCAAAAACAGGATGGATGTGCCTCCGTAGCTGATAAACGGCAAGGTAATTCCTGTGGTGGGAATCAGGTTGACTACAACGGCAATGTTCAGCGCCACCTGGAGGGCAATATGGATAAATATGCCCGTAACAATCAGCGATCCCAGCAGATCCGGCGCATTTCTGGCGATAAAAAGCAGGCGGTACAGCAGGAAGATAAACAGAATAATCAGCAGGGCCGCGCCGAACACGCCCAGCTCCTCGCATACAATGGAAAAAATCATGTCATTCTGCGCCTCGGGCAGCGCCTCCAGCTTCTGGGTGCTGTTGCCCAGGCCTTTTCCGAAAAACCCGCCGGACCCGATGGCGTAAAGTCCCTGAATCACCTGGTAGCCGCTGTCTGAGCTGTACAGTTCAGGGTTCAGCCAGGTCATCAGACGCTTTACCCGGAAGCCGCTCTCACTGCTGATATTGTTTACCAGATACATGACCAGGGCAGCCACTCCTACAGCCCCTACCCCCGCTATTCCCAGAAACGGCAGTGTCTTCGGATGGGTAATAAAGATCAGAAATGCAGTAATCCCGGCAATAATAACTGCCGTACTCAGGTTGTCGGTAAATACATACGTGCAGACTGCGGAAACCATACCATAAAATCCGATGATTAGCGGAACCTTTATTCCTTTCATATTCCGCCCGGCCTTGACAATCATCACGGGCAGAAACAGGATAATAGCCAGCTTTGCAGCCTCCGCCGGCTGAAAGGAAAGGGGGCCGATATAGATCCACCGCGTTGCGCCATTGATCTCTCTTCCGACAAACTTTGTGATGATCAGCAGGACGACGGATACCGCGTAAAACGGCGCGGCAAACCGTGCGTAAATATGATAGTCGATCTGTGAAGCCACAAGTACGCCAACGAGGGACATAACGCTGACCATCGCCTGCTTGGTAAAGTAGTATTTATCGTTATCGTCGAACTCTATAGCGGCCCGGTAGGCACTGGTACTGTACAGCATAACCAGCCCGAAACAGACCAGAAGAATAACTGCAGCCAGCAGACTGTAGTCGTAAAAGTCGTACTGGACATTTGCCGCCCGTTTCGCTCTCACCTTTTTTTTCTCCATACGCTGAACCTTCTCCATAGTATTAACCTTTCTTTCTCTAACTCTTCAAGGACAGTATAGCACATATTTTTTATAATAACATAATATAGTAGCAAATTGAACACTTTTTTCTAAAGGAGTTGCGATGAACAATCAATACCAGCAGGGCTGCTCCTGCTCTTCCAATAGAATGTCTCCCCGCCAGTCCTCCTGCAGCCGCTGCCCACAGCTCACTCCGGAGAACGGCTGCCTGGAGACCCTTGTGCCTGCCATGGCCTATGTGCCCATGCAGGAGTTCGGCGAAACCTTTCCTCTTCCCCTTGCGCTGAAAAACGGTACGATTTTCATGAATTTATGCAAGCCCTTCTGCGGAATGGGCTGGAAGGGAGGCTGCAGTCGATGCTGAACAATATGCATTATAATCAAAACCGCGGCCAGAGTCAAACCCGGTCCTGTCCCAACCGTGAATCTCTGCTCAATACCATCAATGAACACAGCTTCGCCATAGATGATCTCCTGCTCTACCTGGACACTCACCCCGACGATCAGGAGGCCATGCGCCATTTTCATGAGCAGCTTGACCGCCGCAAGGAGGCG
>JAHZHG010000432.1 GCA_019420425.1 Clostridiales bacterium | reverse complement strand
TCGGATTTCGCCTCCGCTAAGAGCGCCCCTTGAAGGCTCCTCCTGGATACTGCCCCACCCCTGGCTGCTGTTCTTCTCATGCGGTAGAATCTCGGCCTCTACTCTCCGGCTATTCAACAAAGCGTAGAGGCCGAATGTATCCTACCGAAAAGGCGGGAACCTACCGCACTTGTTCTACCGCCTTCGACACACAGTCGCTATGGCGGGGAGGTTGTCCAGGAGGAGCCTTCAGGGGCGGTTTTAGCGCAGGTGAAATCCGACGCTTACGGAGACTTGGGCGCGAAGGCGTTCCTGAGCGTCCTAGTCGTAGTTAGTGGCTAGTTCACCGGAGCGTTGCCATCAGCGACGGATGGACAACCTCCTTGCCATAGCGGCGTCCTGTAATCCAAAGTGTATAATGTAACAGGGATTTTGACCTAACCTCTTTACCGGCAGAATACCTGCTGCTTGGTAATGTCGGAGTACAGCTCCATCCCTTTCGCATCCGTGACCCGGATCACCTTCTCCAGAGCGGCATATTCAGGGACAAGCTGGCAAAGAAGGTTTTCTTTCTGCAGCTTTTCCTCTCGGAAAATCACGCTTTCCTGCTCCTGGAAAAGGGCGATATAGAATACGCCGGATTCCACCAGATCCTGGAAGAAGTGGCTGCCGTAGGATACCTCAGGCATGATTCCCCGGGAGGGCCAGGACATCTCGCAGATGGCCGCCATGTTGCTGATCTCGGTAAAGTTTACCGGCACGCCAAGGGACGGCGTGGTCGTTCCCCAGCGGCCCGGCCCAAGGAGCAGTACATTCTCCCGGGAAAGGAGCTGGTTCAGCCGCCCGATGCACCGCGCCACCTGATATTTGTCCTGCTCCGGGCAGGCCAGATAGGCGTCCACCTCCACAAAGATAATCTTATCCAGGGCAACCCGCAGATTTCCGCCCATAAAGTTTCCTTCGGAATAAAACAGGCATTCCTCCTTTGTCTCCAGCAGCGGAATCTCCACGGTCTTTCCCAGCCCCCTGGTCTGCAGAGGACGGCACTGCACCAGATTAAAGCAGTATTCCCGGTCATTCTGGAAATTCAGGGTAAACTCCACATCCACCGGATATTCATATTCTGCAGATAGCAGCTTTAGCAGTGCGGGTCAGCAGCTTTTTAAACTTCAGGGTACAGGGCGTCGGCAGGTTCGTATAGCCCAGCTCCCGCAGCCGGTCGGCCTCCCGGTAGTCCATAGTGAAAAACAGGCTCTTATCCGTACCCATGTCTGCCTTATACAGCTCCTCCACATCCACGCTCGTCCAGATATTCCGCCGCAGATCCAGCACGTCCGCCCTGTGCTGGGAATATTTGCGTTCATCCTGTGCGGCCAGCCTGGGCAGCCGTCCGGGGTCGTCCAGGGCCACGATCTTGACGTAGTCCCCGATCACCCGGTCTACCGCCCGCGTTCCCAGACCGAACACCAGGCGGAGCATTCCCGCGTCCATATCCATGTGCTTATCCCAGACATAGAGATTAGAGGAGTTGCCCACCCCTGCCGCATGGGGAAAGAAATAGTCGCCGTAATAATCGCCGGAAACCCTCTGCACCAGAATAGCCATCTGCTCATCCTTATACGCGAGTCCCCGCTGGATACGGTATTCCAGGGCATCCGGGTTCATCGTGCTGGCGTACACCCGGCGAACCGCATCCTCGAACGCTTTTAACCGCTCCTCCGGAGAGCCCTGGTTTACGCAGAACACGCTTTCATATTTTCCCGCAAACGCATTTCCGAAATTATCCTCCAAAAGAGAGCTGGAGCGCACAATCACCGGAGACTGCCCAAAATACTCCAGAATATGTACAAATTCATCTTCAATGATGTCCGGAAAGCTTCCGGACAGGAGCTTCTCCTGGAACTGCTTTGCCAGGGTCAGGTATCCCTCTTCTGTTTTCTGCTGCAGGCGCAGCTCCCACCAGCCGTTCTGTACAATATAGGTATAGTATACGTCGGTCCCGATAAAGAAGGAGTCATCCGGCTCCAGACGCCGGTTCAGCTCTGCGGCGTCCCCGTCCGCATTTTTGATGATTTTTCTGGCCAGGAGCATCCCCACGCTCTTGCCGCCGATGTAGCCGGTACCCACCTCCCGGGAGACAATCTTCAGCAGATCCTTCAGCGTAAAGTGCTTCCGGCACAGCTTCTCCATCCGCGGCTGCTTTCCGATAAACAGGCTGATCAGCAGGTTTTTCATCCGCTCCTGCTCCTCTGCCGGCCCCTTTAGCGAATCCCTGGCCTGATCCATGACAACATT
>JAHZHG010000431.1 GCA_019420425.1 Clostridiales bacterium | reverse complement strand
TGGGAAACTTTTCTGTATTTAGGACCTTCCTGCTGGGAGTCAAGTTTATCGTAAAGCCGGTCATGACCACAAAGGAAACCATGGCCGCCGTCAGCCCCGGAAAACGGATTGTCCAGTCCGTGATCTGCGGAATACTGATCGGTTTTATCTGCGGCTTTATCGGGGCAGGCGGAGGGATGATGATGCTGCTGATCCTGACCAGCGTACTGGGATACGAACTGAAAACCGCGGTGGGCACCAGTGTGTTCATCATGGCGTTTACTGCCTTTACCGGTGCAGTGAGCCATTTTGCCATCGGAGGAATGCCGGATTTGTGGTGCCTGGCTTGCTGCATCCTGTCCACACTGCTCTGGGCGAGGATTGCGGCCTGCTTTGCCAATAAGGCCAGTGCGGCAACACTGAACCGCGCAACCGGCGTGGTGCTGGTGGCGCTGGGTGCGGCAATCATGGCGGTGAATTATTTATAGGAACCGCATGGCCCATCGGAATGCCGGGTTTTTCGGTATTCTCCGGGTGTGCATCCATAGTTTTCCAGAAACATTTTTGAAAAATAGCTGGGATGGTTAAAGCCGCAGGCAAAGGCGACCTCAGTGATACTTTTATCCGTGTCTGCAAGAAGCCGGCAGCTGACCTTCAGCCGGTAGGCGTTTAAAAATTCAATGGGAGACTGCTGCAGATAATGCCGGAAGATCAGGCAGCATTTGTTGCGGCAGATGTGTCCGGAAGCTGCGATATCCGCCAGGGCCAGCTTTTCCGCAAAATGCTGATGGATATAGGAAACCATCTGCTTTTGAATTACCAGGTCGGTGTCCGGCTTTTCTGCCGCAATTTCCGGAAGTTCCCGTATATGCCAAAGCAGCCGGCTCCAGAAGATATGGATCAGCCCCACGGCCTCCAGCTCATAAGCATACTCCCCGCGGATCTTCAATGACGCCAGCCGGCCAATAAGGTCCGCCATTTCTTTTCCTTCTGCCGTTGCTGAGTCAAAGCGGAGATATTCCAGACCGGTATTTTCCAGTACGGGAGAAATATAATTCTGCCGGAGTATCCGGTTTTCGGTAAACAGGGCAGGATGAAACAGAATGCAGGAAAAGCGGCATTCCTGTCCCAGATACGCATAGCCATAGTGCAGCTGCCTGGCATTTACCATGAGGCAGTCATTTTGCTTCAGCAGAATTTTTTTTCCATTGATGTAATAATTCATTTTTCCATCCAGCACGTGGATGAGCTCAATATCGTCATGCCAGTGGCAGAGCGCGCGCATATCCGGGTAGCTGGACAGGCAGGAGGTGCGCAGATAAAGGGGAACGCCAATGCGGTCATAGTGCACGATTTCCGAATTGTCCTGCATGAGTTCTGTGTCAGTCATGGTTAATCCTCATCAGTTGGAAAAATACGATTTTTATCATTATCGGGGATGATTTTGGTAGATTGCTATTCTATTTTACACTATGATGATATTCCAGACAAGAGAAGTGCAGGAAAAGGATGGAATAAAGATGGAGGACAAAACCGATGACGACCCTGGCCGGTGCATCGAACGCGCTTATGCTGAGATTTCTGGTTCAGGCCACGTATCCGTCTGAGACTGATCAGAAGAAAAAGCAGGTTGAAGGGAGAGCTGCCGGTATACGGCGCCTGTACTGGCGAATGCGCCGGGAAGCAGAAGGCGGGAGCAGGTTAAGGCTGCGGCTGCCGGCCGTTTACCGGCATGATAAAAAATACAAATGGGTGAAAAACCTGACGATTGAAGAAAAAGAGGAGGGAAAAGCATGGACAACAGAGCGCGAAGGGATTTGGAAATGGCGTATATTTCGGACGAAACAGTGATGGAGGAGCAGAAGAAATGCCGGCGGATTTTACAGCGGCTGAATACGGCTGACCGCTCAGATTTTGAGGAGATCTCCCGGATAGTAAAGGAGCTGTTCGGAAAATCTGAGGGAGCATTTCTCAATCCGCCGTTTTACTGTGATTACGGCTCCCACATCGAGGTGGGAAAAAATTTCTTTGCCAATTATAACTGTACCATCATCGATGTAGCCAGGGTAACGATCGGAGACAACTGCCAGATGGCTCCAAATGTGGCTATTTATACGGCAGGCCATCCGGTACATCCTGAGTCGAGGAATACCATGTATGAGTATGGGATCAGTGTGACGATCGGGGATAATGTGTGGATCGGCGGAAATACGGTCATTCTGCCCGGCGTGCACATCGGCAGCAATACGGTAATCGGCGCGGGAAGCGTGGTGACGAAGGACATCCCCGACTGGGTGAT